>NZ_JBJJXH010000010.1:0-76316 GCF_045504005.1 Campylobacter canis
AAGGTGGTTTCTTAATTCGTGAGCTGGAATTATATAAGAGCAAAGCTTAAAGGGAGGTTAAAAAATGTGCAAATAATAAAAACTTTTTCTTATTCTTATAAAATTTATTTGAGTTTTTTTGAAATACTATAACGTAGGCACGGTAGCTCTAGTAAAGCCTGTTTCTCTTTCAATAGTTATAGTACCAGTACGTCCATTTCGAGTAATTAATGATATAACACAATTTGCATTAAATAATCTATTATGCTGTCTCGTAGCTCCTTGCATAGAACCACTTGGACGTCCAAAATTATCAAAAGATATGGTCTGTGTTCCATTGGCTCCACATCCATTAAATGTAATATTTACTATATCAAATGTTCTAGTTAAATTTAAATTTTGTTTAATAGATGCAGCAGGATAACCCTGATTACCAAAACCTGAGGTTAACCTTTTTTGAGGATCCAATGGGTCTAGCGCAATTTGATTTAATGAGTTTGGATTACCACTATAGGCACCAGCGTCTCTAAAAATAGTATATCTCCACATTCCAGCAGGCTCTCCCGTAACTGTTCCACTATGAAACAATATCCTCCAATAACCTCTAAACCAATTGCTATCTGCCGTATTAAATCTATTATCCTGCATGGCAAGGTGTTGAGTGTATCTTATATGAGAGACAATCTGATCGACGGCTTCGGCAAGATTATCACGCTCAAGTCTTGGTATAGCCATCGCAGCTAAAATTCCTATAACAACAATAACAACTACAAGTTCAATCATAGTAAAGGCTTTTTTAAGCATTTTATCTCTCTTTGATATAGTTAAATTTAGCTATCGGCTTATTAAATTTTTCGATGACTATATTAGCATATTTTTCTTTTATAACTAAATTTATAAGTTTATCTTTACCACTTTCAATCCCATAGAATTTCAACCTAAGAGCCAGTCTGGTATCGCTTGTATTAATTTGCTCAAGACCAATTTCTTTAAATTCAAAAGCTAATTCTTTTGCCACATGATACTTATAAGCAAAATGTTTTTTTGGATCTTGTAAAAAACCATAAAGAATTTCATTAAACAAAACAAAACAGAAGCTAACCACCAAAGAGATGGCAGTAAATATGGCTAAAATTTTATAAAACCTCCTAAATAAAGGCAATCTAACCCTGTATGAGCTAAAAAAAACTCTCACCATCAAAGGAGTTGATATCACGCAAAACGGTAAAAAATCTTCAAGCTCAAGCCGCTGTCTCGAAGATAAAACTATACAAAGACAAAATGATGTAACGACAACAAACCAAAGCAAGCTCTTTTGCTCTTTAATCCAAATTCTATAGATAGTATATACGAAATAAAAAAATACAAAAGGTGAAAAAACAGCCGCAAATACGCTAACTGTATCTAAAAAATACCCCCTTGGCTTACCTCCTGTTTCAAAGCCGTGCAAATAAAAACAAAGTCCAAATAAAATCCCGCAAATCCAAGCCAGTCTAGCGTCTCTTCTAAAAATTCCAAAAATAAAAAGCGACAAGAAAAAAACCAAAAACGACCCGCTTATAAAAGCAAGAACAATCAAAAGCAGATAAAAAGCTAAAATTTGCCTATTTTGATAACAATACAAAACAAGCAAGGTTAGCATTATAACGATGCCAGCGTCATTTACCAAGATCGCCGAAGCTAAGACTCCCGGTAATAATATAAACATCGCTACGCTTATCACTCTATCAAATTTACGTTTTAAAATGGATTTTGAAACCTTATAAAGCAAAGCAACGCTTATAAGATGGCAGATCACAAAAGGAAGTCTTAAAGCATAGTCGTTTTGCCCGAAAATTCCGGTTGAAATTTTTGCAAGAAGGGCTGAAATTTGATCTGTATTATAAAAAATTTCAGCCTCGTAGTAGCTTATGCTAAGCGTTGAAATTCCATACGTCAAAAAAAGCACGTCAATAAAACATATAAAAAATATCAAAAACGTCTCAGAGCTTAGTACGGATTGCTTTTGCATTGTTTGCTTTATAAATTTATATATGAATATCCCAGAAAAACTCGACCCATTCGTGAGCTTCTTTTACCTTAAATTCAGGCAATATCAAAGCTTTTTGCTTGTAAAATACAGCCGCTATCTTGATATCAAGATGCGGATACATTTTTAAAAGCTCGCGCTTAATCTCAACCATACTCTCTCCGGTGTCGATAATATCATCCACCAGCAAAATTTTAGTATAGTTAGTCAAATCAGGCACGTTAAATATATCGATAGTATCAAGCTTTTTAGTCTCTTCATAGTGAATCGAATTTAGCGTAAAGAGGTTTCGTTTATTAAGTGCAACCGCAAGCGAGTGCCCCAAAGTAAGCCCACCTCTAGCTATAGCCAAAATCACCTCCGGATCAAATTCGCTTCTTATCTCCTTAGCAAGCTCTCTTACATCTTTTTCAAATTCTTCATACGGATAATAAATCATACTCTCTCCTTTTATTGAACCCAAAATACTATAAAACTAATAAGTGCAAGGACGATTACGCCGACATTTATATGCTCAAACTCTTTTCTTAAAAGCCTAACTATCAAATACGCCAAAAATCCGCAAGATAGTCCATTGGTAATCGAGTAAGTAAGTGGCATAATAACTACTATCAAAAACGCGGCAACGCTTATGGCGGGATCTTTGAAATTCACATGCGCAAGCTCGCTAAACATAAGCACGCCAACCATTACAAGCACGGGATACACTGCATTTGAAGGGATGGCTTTAAAAAGAGGAAGCATAAAAATAGTAAGCACAAACAAAAATCCGCAAAATACCGCAGTAAGACCTGTTCTGCCGCCCTCTTCCACACCGCTTGCACTCTCTACGAACGAAGTTGTAGTACTAGTTCCCACCAAAGACCCCACTACCGTAGCTACGGCATCGGCCTCAAGAGTCTTTTCAAGCCTCTTTATGCCTTCATCGCTATGCTCATCAAATATACCTGCTCTATTTCCTACTCCGGCAAGCGTTCCTACCGAGTCAAAAAGATCGGTTACGAAAAATGTAATAATAACAGGCAAAAGAGCAAGAGAAAATGCGCTTGCTATATCAAGCTCTAAAAATATAGGTGTTATAGATGCAGGCTCTGAGAAAAATTCTTTCGGATAAGGGGCGATTTTAAAAACCCATGCGATTATAGAAGTAGATAGTATGGCAAGGATGAAAGCCCCTTTTACTCTCCAAGCCCAAAATGCGATAACAAAAAGCAGTCCTATGAGACCTAGCATTACATTTGTATCTTTTAAATTTCCAAGCCCTACGAGCACGGCGTCGTTATTTACGACTATGCCCATTTGCTGAAGCCCAATGAAGCTTATAAATACGCCTATACCCGCACTTATAGCTCGGCGAAGGTCGATAGGGATTGATTTTATAACCCAAATTCTAAAATTAGTAAAAGAGAGCGCTAAAAATATAATACCCGAGATAAAAACCACTCCAAGCGCAGTCTGCCAAGGAATTTTCATGCCTATCACAAGACCGAAGGTAAAATAAGCGTTTAACCCCATTCCGACACTCATCGCAACAGGAGTATTCGCCCAAATTCCGTTAAGCGCGGTTGCAAAAAATGTTATAAGCGCAGTCGCCGTTATAAGCGCGTCCATAGGCATACCGGCTTGACTCATGATGATAGCATTTACCGGCACGATATACATCATCGTTAAAAACGTCGTAAGTCCGGCATTTAGCTCTTGCTTGACGCTAGTGCCGTGCTCCTTTAGCTTAAAATAATCCATTCTTTCTCCTCTTTTAATAAATTTTTAACTCATTATAAAGACTATCGCGCTCTACAGGAATGAAACCTGAGCTTTTTATAAGCTCTATGAAGCTTTTCATGTCCATTCCTCTTGCGCTTTTTGCGCCTGCTGCGCTTTGAATGCTCTCTTTTTGGATCGTGCCGTCAAGATCGTCTGCGCCAAATTCTTGCGCAACCATCGCCAAATTTATCGTAGAAGTAGCCCAATAAGCCTTTATGTGAGGCACATTATCAAGCACAAGACGCGATATAGCCATAGTTTTTAAAATTTCAACCGAGCCTATAAATTTGCTAACTTTTATAAAATTATTATCGCGCTGATAGACAAGTGGAATAAAGGCGTTAAAGCCTTTTGTGATATCTTGCAAGTCGCGAATTCTAAGCATATGATCGATCCTGTGAGCTTCGTTTTCCACATGACCAAAAAGCATTGTGGCGTTGCTCAGCCTTCCTTTTTCATGCCAAATTTTATGAATTTTAAGCCAGTTTTCGCTACTTACTTTGCCTTTGCAAATTTTAGCCCGAATTTCCTCGTCAAATATCTCGGCTCCGCCTCCGGGCATGCTATCTACACCGTATTCGACCATCTTTTCTACTACTTCTTCATAGCTTAAGCCGTGATGACGAGATAAGAAATCAACCTCTGCCGCAGTTAGCGCTTTGACGTGCAAGTCAGGATAGTTTTGCTTGATTTTTCTAAAAATTTCAAGATACCACTGCCAGCTTGTATGAGGGTTGTGCGCCGAGACGATATGTATCTCCTTGGCACCGTTTTTTACGCTGGTAGCGACATCTGCCATAATTTCATCGTGACTCATCGTGTAAGGATTTGGATTTTTCCTATGCGAAGAAAAAGCGCAAAATTTGCACACATCAGCGCAGATATTGGTCGGATTTATGTGGCGATTAACGTTAAAAAAAATCTTCTTGCCGTGCATTTGCTTGCGTTTAATATTGGCGAATTTGCCGAGAGTAAAGAGATCAAGCTCATAAAGCTTTAAACACTCTTTGCGAGAAAGTCTATCGCCGCTTTGTAGTTTTTCAATCAAATTTGTCAATTTTACTCTGTCCGTTTTTTGGAAATAATAGAGCGATTATAGGTAAAAAAAGCTTTGTTTTTGCAAAATTTTAGTATGATTTATGAAAATTTCAGAAAGGCGCGTATGCAAAAAACGGCTTTAAAGAAGGAAAAAATAGACTTTTTAGAGCTAAAAGAGAGATTTAAAAATTACGAGATAAATTTAAAACAAGAGCTTAAAAAACTACAAGGAAAAGGCTTTGTAAATTTCATCTCAAAAGAGAGCGATGAGCTTATAAAGCTCTGCTTAAATGCCGTTTTAAATGAAATTTTTGATGACTTCCTGCCAGATCTTGACAGAATTCCCATCTGCGTAATCGCAACTGAAAAATACGCTCAAAATTTAGTAAGCCTTAACTCCGTGCTTGAAATTTTAGTAGTCTATAAAAATTCAAGCGGATTTAACGTAAGGCAAATTTTAAAGCTCGTTTTAAAAGCTCTTAGCGAGTGCGGACTAAAATTAAATATCAAAACGGCAGAAGTCGGCGAGATAATAAAAAATTTTAAAAACGACTTCAAGGCCAAAGCCGCACTTAGCAAAATTCGATTCATAGCAGGCTCGAAATACATGTATAAGCTCACAAGGGCTGAAATTTACGTGGCAAGAGAGCATGACAGGCAAGAAAACTTAAAACACTATATGAAAATTTTTGGCGCGTTTAACGAGATAAAAAACCTTAATCAAGAGCCGAATTTAAAATCGGATTTTGGCGGAAGCGATGAAATTTATTATCTGACTTGCGCACTAAACGGCTTTGAAAACGAGATAAGTCTGCGCTCACAGATGCTTAAATTTATTGATGAAAAGGAGCTTAGCTCTTTAAATTTGGCGATTGATTTTATACTTTGCATAAAATCGGCTCAAAATTTACTATTAAATTCGGATCATTTTAGTTCGCAAAATTTAAGCCAGATAACGGCTTTAATGCAGACAAAATCCAAAAAAACGCAAGAAACAACTAGCATCATCTCTCAAAAACTGCTTAGCTGTATGCATACGGTGGGTATTTACGCAAGATATCTTACAAGCTCGTTTTACCGCTCAAATTTCACTAGCCAAGCAAGCTTTAACGAGCTAAAAACGGCAAGACTTAAAAATGGATTTTATAGAATCGAAAATACCGTTTACACTCCGCTCAAAAAGCGCCCTACAAGCTTAAATTCGGTGCTTTTAGAGCTTCTTGAGCTTGGAGATATGGACTATAAATTTGACATAAGCGCTATCTTTTACATAAAACGCGCAGTCGTAAAAAAAGGTGAAAGCGAAAAAACGCTTGCAAATTTTAAAAGACTCTTACAAAGAAACAACAGCCACTGCATAATAAAAGCGCTACTTGACGCTGGAATTTTGCTAACTATCGTAAAGCCGATGGAGCACACAAGACACCTTGCGGTATTTGACGGATATCATAAATTTAGCGTCGATGAGCACTGCGTAACTAGCCTTAAATTCCTTGAAAACATAAAAGATAAATTCATAAAATCCCTATACGACGAGCTTTGCGTAGAGGGCAAAACTATGCTAAAGCTGGTTGCTCTCCTGCACGATGTAGGCAAGGGCTTGCCGGGCGATCACAGTATAACGGGAGCAAATATATTTAGAGCCTACGCAATGAAGCTAAATTTAAGCGCAAAAGCCGTAAATATAGGCGTAACGCTGGTTAGATACCATACCCTTATGAGCGATACGGCAAACCGCGAAGACATCTACAATCAGCGAACTATTTTTAGCTTCATATCAAAGCTAAACGACAAGCAGACCCTAAAGCTGCTTTATATCCTTACTTACTGCGTGATAAATGCAACCAACGAGAAGCTTTATAATCCTTACATAGCAAGACTTTTGAAAGAATTTTATCTCATCTCGCTTGAGAGCTTTGAGGATGAAAATTTGCTTGATGAAGCGACAAGAAGGGCTAAAAAAGAGCATAGCATAAGGCGAAATCCGGAATTTGTAAAACTTAGCGAAAATTTAAAAGATAAGATATTTTCCATTCCTTCAAATTTACTCTTTATCAAGTATCAGCCTTCAGATATCATAAATATCGCAAATTTAGCGCAGTCTTCAAACGAACTAAGCGTATTTACGCAAAATCATCAAAATTTTAGCGTTAAGATTATCATAAAATCTCATCCTAGTTTGGCTTTGGCGCTTTCAAATTTAGCACATTTAGATCTTGCCTATATGGAAATTTTTGAACTGTTTGACGATAAATTTTATATAAGGCTTGAATTTAATAAAAATGTTCGCACAAGCGAGCTTGAAAGCGTTAGAAATTTAATCACGCTTTCGCTTGAAAGCAATAACAAAATCAATGTTTCAAAGCCGACAATACTAAAAGAGGAGCTTAGTTTTGATACTAATCATTCAAAAGATTACGCTAAACTTTGCATAAACGCAAAAGATCAGCGCGGGCTTATGGCTTACGTGATGATGGTTTTTGAAAATTTGGGTATAAAAATCGCAAGTGCAAGAATTCAAACTATCAAAAATCGCACGCGAAATCTATTTTTAATAGAGAAGTCAGACGTCGCGCCGTATAATGAAAATAAAATTTTAAATTTACTAATAAGTGAGTAAAAATGTGTGGAATCGTAGGATACATAGGCAATCAAGAGAAAAAAAATATAATTTTAGGCGGCTTAAAAGAGCTTGAATATAGAGGCTATGACTCTGCGGGAATAGCGGTAATGAGCAATGATGACATATCTTATTTTAAGGCCGTAGGCAAGCTTGAAAATTTAGTCCAAAAGTGCGAAAATTTTAGCTCAAGCGGCTTTGGTCTAGCTATCGGACACACGCGCTGGGCGACGCACGGAAAGCCTACCGAGATAAATGCACACCCGCATATCGGCGAACACTCTTTCGTGATTCACAACGGTATCATAGAAAACTATAAAGAGATAAAAGACGAGCTTGAGGCAAAAGGAGTTAAATTTCTAAGCCAGACCGATACGGAGGTGATAGTTCATCTATTTGAAGAAATTTTAAAAGAGAAAAAAGATGTTTTTGAAGCTTATAAGGCTACTATAGCACGCCTTGAAGGCGCTTATGCGATACTTTTAATAACCAAGCTTGAGCCAAATAAGATATTTTTCGCTAAAAACGCGGTGCCTTTAATAATCAGCAAAAACAAAGACGGCGAAGTATTTTTCGGCTCATCGGATGCGGCTCTTATAGGCACTTCAGACGAGGCTATCTATCTTGAAGACGGGATGTATGGCTACGCAAGGCTTAATGACATAAATATCTTTAAAAACGATAGCAAGTTAAATTTATCCTTCGTAAAACTGCCTCAAGATAAGGCTTACGCTCAAAAAGAAGGGTATAAATTCTTTATGGAGAAAGAAATTTACGAGCAAAGCAGCGTCGTTACCGAAACATTAATGGGGCGAATTAAAGACGAGCAGGTAAAACTCGAGGAGCTTCAAGAGGGCTTTTTAGAAGGTATTAGCGACATCATATTTTGCGCTTGCGGTACGAGCTATCATGCCGCGCTTGCTGCAAGCTACTTATATGAGCGCATCGCAAAAATTCGCGCTAAAGTTGAAATAGCAAGCGAATTTCGTTACCGAGAGCCGATTTTAAATAAAAGCTCACTATTTATCGTCATCTCTCAAAGCGGCGAAACGGCAGACACTCTTGAAGCGCTAAAGATAGCCAAAAATGCAGGACTTAAGACTATAGCTATCTGCAATGTCGATAACTCCTCTATCGTCCGACTTGCCGACACCGCGATACTAACTCGTGCAGGCATAGAAAAGGGAGTTGCCAGCACAAAAGCCTTTGCAACGCAAGTAATCACGCTTTGGCTGCTCTGCTTGCAAATTGCGCAAATTAGGCAAACGATAGATAAAAATATACTAAAAGACGAGATAAGAGCCCTGCTTCATATACCGCAAATTTTAAATATCAAAGATGATTTACAAGAAAAAATTCGTAGGCTTTCTAAGCATTACCTGCACGGACACGGATTTTTCTTTATCGGCAGGGATATCTTTTATCCGCTTGCACTTGAGGGCGCACTTAAGCTAAAAGAGATAAGCTATCTGCACGCAGAAGGCTATCCTGCCGGCGATATGAAGCACGGACCTATCGCGCTTGCCGATGAAAATCTATTTACGATCGCCCTGCTTCCAAAAACTACTCTTTATGAAAAGAGCAAAAGCAACGTAGAAGAGCTTGCCGCAAGAGACGCTTATATATTAGTTATAAGCCCTGAAGAGTTTGAATTAAGCGATGATTTTATCAAAACAAGCAAGCAGACTCATCCTATGAGCGAGTTTTTTGAGATGATGATAATCCTTCAAATTTTTGCTCTTGAGATCGCGGTTAGACTTGGAAACGACGTGGATATGCCAAGAAATTTGGCTAAAAGCGTAACGGTCGAGTAAATAACCATCAAAGCTAAAGCAGGACTAGAAAATCCGCTTTGGCTTTTAAATTTAGTTGATGCCTAAAATTTCAGCCAGCTTTTCTTTCGCCTCTTTACTCCACTCGCAAATCGTCAAAATTTCGTCGTTTTGACAAATTTTCTCTTCACTAAATTCGCAGTACTCTTTAAGCGCATTTTTATATCCCGCCCTTACGCAAGCTTTTTTGCCTTCTAAAAATCCCGCTCCTGCGTAGATGAGAGCCCCCAAATCAAAGGCTATTTTAAGATTTGTGCTTGATGCACTTTTAATCCAGCTTAAAAATATCTCATCGTATCTAAGCCCAAGCGCGCCCATACCGTCAGGCACTATCACGCAATCATACCCGTAAAGGCTTTCACCGTAAATTTCAGGCGAAATTTTAAGTCCATGCTCATCTACTATCTCGCTTTTAAAAGCGCAAATTTTCACGTTACTTCTTAAATCAGCCGGAAACATCTGCCAAATTTGAGCGAAACTTAATAAATTAATCTTATCGTAAATCACAATTGCCGTCTTCATAATTATTCCTTTTTGATAAGTATAGGTTTTAAAAGATTAAAATTCAATTCCGTTAATTTTAACCCTTTTCTTAGCCAAATAAACATAAAATAAAACCTAATTAGCAAACAAAGGCTTAGCTATGATATATCAAGATGATTTTATATTTATAGAGCGTGAAGAGAGCGAAATTCCTTGGATTAAAATTTTTACTAAAACTCCTTTTGTGGAGATTAGCGACTGCGATGAAAGAACTAGAAACAGGCTATTTGAAGCGCTACTCATCACCGAAAAAACTATGATAGAGTTTTATAAACCCAAAAAGATAAATATCGCAAGCTTTGCAAACTACGTCCCCAGAGTTCATCTGCACGTTATGGCGAGATTTCAAACCGATAGCTTTTTCCCGGAGCCAATGTGGGGCAAAAAACAACGCGAAGGCAAGCTAGATTTGCCAAGCTTTAGAGAATTTTGCGAAATTTTAACAAGAAAGCTAAAAAATGAATAAAAAATTCGCCTTCATAACCGCGCTAGCAGCATTTGCTTTGATGTGCTTTTTGATATTTTACTGGATAGAGTATGAAAAAGAGGTCGAGATAGAAAATATCAAAAAATTTCTTGACTTTCAAACGCAAATTCTAAACAAAAACATAGAAGAAGAAAAGCTCTCAGCAATGACGGTTGCAGTGCTTTTATCAGAAAGTGAAAATATCAAAAAGTGCTTTTTGGAAGATAATAGAACTCACTGCATGCATACTCTGCACGATTTTACTCATATGCTTGAAAAAGTGCCGACATTTAAAAACGTCAGATTTCACCTTCATACGCCCGAGCTAAAGAGCCTTGCAAGAAGTTGGATACCTATATATAACGACAATCTTTCAAGCTTTCGCTTTATGCTAAAGGAGGCTAAAAAAGGAGTCGTAGCAGGCATAGAGATAGGCAGAGCCGGAGCTCTTATAAGATCAGTTGCACCTGTTTTTAAAGATAATAAAATTTTAGGAAGCGTTGAAGTCTTGCTTGATTTTGGACATCTGAGCGAATTTTTTCTAGATCAAGGAGTTGATCTCTTTGTGCTGCTTGATAAGTCCTCAAGCTCGCCTTACCAGATAGAAGAAGAAAGCGGCATAATCCAAAACTACCATCTTATAAATAAAGAGTATGCAAATTTAAACGTCTTGCCGATACTAAAAGACATTGATTTTAAAGATAATCAATTTTACAAATTTGACAATCACAACTTCGCTATAAAGCCTATGATTGATTCTCAAAACAAGCGTATAGGCTACTTCGTGATATACTTTAACTCAAATCAAAAGGAGAGAAATTTATCGAAATTAAACATCTGGTTTAAAAACTAATCAAGCAGATGTTTTGAGTAAGGAGTGAATTTATAAGTAAATTTACTACCCTTGCCCAGCTCTGAAGTTACGCTATAGCCGACACTATTTTTCACACAGATACTTTGGACGATATTTAACCCAAGCCCAAAGCCCCCCTGAACTCCCTCGTCTCTAACGTAGCGTTTCCAAATTTTATTCGTATCTTTTATCCCTTCGCCAAAGTCCTCCACTTCAAATATAATCCAATCGTCTTCAAGCTTTAAAGTTACGTTTATAACGCTTCCCGGAGAGCTATATTTAACCGCATTGCTAAGGTTATTATCGACTATCCTGCCTGCTTCTATCTTGCTCATAAAAATTTTTAGATCAGGTTCTATAAAGTCGTAAATTTTAATGTTTTTTGACATAGCAAAGCCTCGCATATAGCGCGCTCTTTCAAGACAAAATTCGCTGAAATTTAAAATTTCGGGCGGAAAAAGTATGTAACTGTGTTTTATATAGTACTCGACATCTTCATAGGTTATTTGCATCTGTTTTAAGGCTGAGCGCATTCTGGCCGTGTATTTGTTGTCGATATTAAGCATTTCTAAATTTATGCCGACTACTCCAAGTGGGGTTTTAAGCTCGTGCATAGCATCATTAAAAAAGCTGTTCATATATTTTTTAGCGTCTTTATAGGGCTTTATACTACTTACAAAAGACAGATAAAGAGTGAAAAAAACAACTATCAATATAAACACAAGCATTAGCGTAGCTATAAAAAATATCCTTGCACTGTTTTGTTTTTTGGATATTACAAGATAGTAAATTTCATCTTTTATCTTAAGGTAACTTTTGTAAAAGAGATAGCCGTTTTCCTCTTTGGTGATGAATTTTAGATTTTTTGGCGTGATGTCTAAATTCGAAACGATCTTTTTTTCTCTCAGATCAAATATCGCGTATCGATATATTAACGATGAGGGAACAGCTTCGTTTCTTTCTAAATTTTGGCGAATTTCGCCCTCATACTCCATAAGCTCAAAGATATTTTTAGAGTATTCGTCTTTCATGCTTAAATTTATAATCTCATAGCTTTGAAACAAAAAAAGAGTCATGATCGCCAAGGTGGCGAAAATAGGGATTTTAAGGCTTTTTAACATTAATCTTATAACCAAGCCCGCGAGATGAAACTATGAAATCAGCCTTGGTTTTTTGACGAATTTTACGCACGTGCATACGAACATCTGCAGGATCTACATCCTTGTCGCCCCAAACTTCCGCGCGCAGAGTTTCAAGAGAAACGAAGCTGTTTTTGTGATACAGCAAACACTCTATAAGCATTATCTCTTTTGCGCTGATATCGATCACCTCGCCTTCAAATTTAAGCTGCTTTTTAATAAAATCAAAAACAAATCCACCCTCTATCGCGAGCAAATTTTTATCGTCCGTTCCGTGATATTTGCGCATAAGCTCATTTACTCTAAATTTCAGTTCGGCTAGCTCAAAAGGCTTTTTTAGATATTCGTTGCAGCCAAGCTCATAACCTACGGCCATATCATTTATATCTACAAGCGAAGTGGTTATCATAATGGGGGTTTCAAGACCGATGTCTTTTGCGTATTTTATAACTTCGTGTCCGCTTATATGCGGAACTTTGATATCAAGTATGAGCAGGTGGTAGAAGTTATTAGCGATCTTGTCGCAAGCCACCTGCCCGTCTGGCGCCTCGTCAACCTCATAGCCTAAGGCCTGAAGATACTCCGAGACGCTCTCTCTATAATTAAAATCATCCTCTAAAAGTAGGATTCTCACTTCTATTAAGCTCCTGTAAAGACTTGTCCCGCATACACGATATAATATCTAAGCAAGATAACACCGCAAATTATAACCAATGAGTTTACTACGATGTAGCCAACTCTGTAAGCGTGATTTTTAAGTGCGGTAGCTGCGATAATTATAGGAGTAACAAGTCCTATGCCTACAACTCCTATCCAAAATATCATAGCATAATGTCCCGTAGTAAGAGCTTGCTTAGCCACTACAGCACTTGCTCCGCCTTCAAAATGAAGACCTAGGAAAAGAATCGCTATCAAAGGTATCTCAAATAAAACCGCTCGCAAATCCAGCACAAGCAAGTATTTTACATTTTCTTTATTGATTAGGTGCTTAAAGCATGTCATTCCCACTAAAATATTTGCCGCTACGCCTGAGCTAAATCCTGAAGTTAGGAATAAGATCGGAAGTATAGGCGTATTCCAAAGCGGAAGTTTATAAACCGCACTTAGCAAGAAGCCTGTGTAAATTCCAACTCCTATCGCCATTAAAAATAGTATCGTTTCAATGGTTTTAGCAAGAGGTGCAAATGAACGTATTACTCTTGACACGGGGCGTAATAGCGAAAAGATTGCGTATTTTTCTATCTCTTTTTCAAAGATAATTATCGCAAACAAAAACGCAAACGGCGTATAGATAAGTAGCAATGCAACACCTATTGACATAACGGAGCCAAAGTTATACTTAATCAAAATCCAATAAAAACTAAGCGGCTTACCAAGATCAAGCACAAGCAAAGCTAGGCCCACGCAGATAGTTACGGGGGCTACTATGGCGCCCGCTTTTACCATCGCGTCCCAAATAGTATCGTTTTCTTGTTTGTGATAGTTCCACTTAACTAAAAGTGCAACCATCATAGAGCCCGCTGAAAGACCAGCTAAAAACAGATAGACCGCAATCGGCCACGGCCAGTAAATTTCGTGATATTGAGCTACGCTTCCCCACATATTATTCATGGCTTCCTCCTTTGCGGTTTGCTATCATAGCTAGTTTTGGTCTAGTTTTAAGCTCAGCTTTTGGATAGTAGTGAGCCTTATCGTTTAAAATTTTGCTAACTTCGCTATTTGGATCATTTAGATCGCCAAATGCAAGCGCGTCTGTAGGACATACGGTAACGCAAGCAGGTTGTTCGCCTTTACTCACTCTTGTTTCAAAACAAAACGTACATTTACCTACTTCACCGGTACCCGGCTCAACGTATCTTGCATCGTAAGGACAAGCAAGGATGCAGTATTTACAGCTTACGCAGGTGCTGTGATCCATTAACGTAAGTCCATCTTCTGTCTTAAAGCTAGCTCCAGTAGGACATACGTCTACACAAGGGCTATCTTCGCACATAACACAGCTGTTTCTTATAAAATCCGTCTTTAAATTTGGAAACGTTCCGCTCATTTTTGCATGAACTTGAAGTCTATAAACTCCGTTTGGAACGTCATTTTCACTTCTACAAGCTACCGAACACGCTTGGCAACCTATACAAAGGTTTTCGTTATGAACCATTCTATATGCTTTTTTCATCTCACTCTCCCTTAAGCTTTAACTATATCAACGCCGACGTTTGTAACCATCGTAGAGCACACCGGACCCGCTTCAGGATTTAGAAGCTTACTTTGGTTTGTTCCCATTCCGTCCGTTCGTTTAAGACCTGCAGACACGTGTCCAAATCCATGATACAAGAATAATGTATCTTCTCTAATGCCTTCTGTTACAAATATAGTTGCCTTATCTTTTGAAAATTTATTTTGCAAAAAGACCTTATCGCCTGTTTTTACACCATATTTTTTAGCTGTTTTTGGATTTATCCACACAGGAGATTCACTCATTAAATCATTTAAGAAAGGAACGTTTTGAGTGTGACCGTTAGTATGGATAGGAGTTTTTCCCGTCATGATAGCAAGCTCATGTCCTGCATAAACATCCATATCTTTAACGTTATCTTCCATATTTCCTAAACAGCCGTAAGTAGGAAATTGCGCATCAACCTTTTCACTAAACAGCTCGATTTTTCCACTCTCTGTTTTAAATTTCACTTGAGAATCCATAAGTCCGTTTTCGCCTACAAATTTCTCTGCATGAGGGAATTTCTTAACAAAATTTTTAACGCTGTCTTTTTCTCTGAATAAAATTCCAGGCACTTTCCAAGTCACATATCCGTCTTTTGCAAGTTGCGCTAGTAGCTCGGCGTTACCTTTAACTTGCTGCATTCTCCACTCGTCCATAGTGTTGTTTGTATATTTTTCATCTATTTTCATGCGTCTTGCAAGCTCTCTAAAGATATCATAGCCATTTTTTGTATCGCCTACAGGATCAATTACTTTATTTCTTATCATATACGCAGGTTTTTGGCTTGATTTATCTTCAATTCCCTCATCTCTTTCAAGATATGTGCTTTCAGGCAAGATAACGTCTGCATAGATTGAAAAGTCGTTCATATAAACGTCAGAGCTTACTATAAAGTCAAGCTTTTTAAGGCTTTCTATCGTTTTGTCAGTTCCTGCAACGTTGATCATGTGATTAAATCTGATATTAAACCAACCTTTTATAGGATAAGGCTTTTCGCTCATTATGGCATCAGGAATTTCCATCAAAACGCCGTGGCTTCTACCTACGAATTTATTTCTTCCATCTTCGCCAGCTGCATCAAGTCTTGGAGTTTTTGGAACTTTTATAGCCGCATCAGGGTTTGTAATGCCAGGTATTAGCTCTTCTCCTGCTAAAGAGTTGTATTTTTTGGCGTTTTTACCGCCGAAAATTCCGCCCTTTTTCTCCCAGTTGCCCATCATCGCATTTGCAACCATGATAGCTCTTGTGCGGATGTATTCAGCCTTTGCGGTTGTTGTTTTATGACCAAAATCGATAATGACTTTTGGAGCGGCTTTCCAAATTTCACCCGCGATTCTCTCAACGGTTTTAGCAGGAATTCCGGTAATTTTCTCTTGCCACTCAGGAGTTGTATCTTTAGTGCTTTCTACGACTTTATCAAATCCTATTGTAAATTTCTCGATAAACTCTTTATCGTAAGTTCCGTTTTTAATCCATGTATGAATAAGCGCTAGTACAAACGCTAAGTCTGTTCCCGGTTTTACAGGAAGCCACTCATCGGCTTTAGCGGCTATAACGCTAAATCTTGGCTCAAGAACCAAGAGTTTAGTATCGTCTTTTTCAGCCATTTTCGCAACTTTTTTAGTGTCTGATATAACGATACCCTCAAAGAGGTTGTGACCGAAATTTACGATATATTTTGCATTTCCGAAGTCTCTTTTTAATCTTCCATCTCCATACATATGCTCACAGACCATTCTGTAAGTTATCGGACAACAGGACATGTGAGAAAAGCAGTTTGGAGAGCCGTATGCGCTTGCAAAAGTTGTCATAAGTTTATGAGTTTGGCTTGATTTTGCGGTAAATACAAAGCTCTCAGGACCATATTTTTCTTTGATCTCAAGCATTTTTTTAGCCACAAGATCAAGAGCTTCGTCCCAGCTTGCCTCACGCCATTTATTTTCACCGCGCTCACCTACTCTAATGAGAGGCTTTACAAGTCTTTGCGGATCGTATAGTTGATTGTGACCCGCGCCACCTCTTGCGCAAACTGAAGTTGCGGTTCCGCTAACTTTACCGTTTCCTTGTATAAAGATGTTTTTGCCGTCCACTACTTTAGCTTCGATAGGACAGCGAGTCGAACACATCTCGCAAAAACTATAAGCTACCCTCTCTCCGCCTTCCAATGCTTTAGCGCCGACCGCACCCAAAGTGCCGGGAGCATAAGTCATAGCTAAAAAACCGGTTGCCGTGGAAGCCTTCAAGAAATTACGTCTTGATTTGTTCATATTTCCTCCTCATTAAATTTTAATTTGATGAAATCATAAAATAACTGCGTAAATTATGCGTAAATTTTTCATATCATATTTAGTAGTTAATTGATAATTATTATCTTATAAAATCTCGTATTTTTCGTATTTTTATAAAAATAAATTTTAAATTTCTTACGTAAATTTAAAATTTATTTATTTTCATTTTTTTGTAAAATTGATATTTTTTAAGAATTTAAACAGGTTTATTCATATTTGATTTGTATAGTGTAAATTTGTTACTAAAGTTACTAAAATATAACAAAAATTAACATATTGTAAATTTTTTTGATAAATTTAGCCCATTTTATGCGCTACCAAAAAGCTTTTTTGATACAATCTGACACAGAATGCAAATTTAATTTACGATAAAGGAGAGCCAAAATGAAAAAGCTTACGATGCTTTTAATGCTTTTTTGCGCTAGTTTGTTGCTTGCCGAACCAAAATACGGCGGTACACTTGTCTTTGGACGCAGCGGTGACGCTACCGCTATGGATCCAGCTCACACTACCGACGGTGAAAGTATATTTGTAACAGACAATATATTTGACAACCTAGTTCAGTTTAAATACGGTTCAACCGAGATAGAACCAGCTCTTGCAAAGAGTTGGGATGTAAGCGCGGACGGACTTGAATATACGTTTTACTTAAGAGAGGGTGTGTATTTTGCTCCGACCAAATTCTTTAAGAAAAAAGTAGAATTTACTGCAGACGATGTAGTGTTTTCATTTAAACGCCAATTTGACAAAAGCCATCCTTTTGCAAAAGTAGGCGGCGCTTATGAATACTGGATAAATATGGACATGGACAATATTGTAAAAGATGTTGTTAAAGTAGATAAATACACGGTCAAATTTCTTCTTAAAAAGCCTGAAGCTCCGTTTTTGGCAAATATAGCTATGGATTTTGCGGGAATTCTTTCAAAAGAGTATGCTGAGGAGCTTATGAAAAACGGCAAAGCCGAGGACTTAAACCGCCTTCCCGTGGGAACGGGTCCGTTTGTCTTTGAAAAATGGATAAAAGACGATCGCGTTATACTTACGGCAAACAAAGAATACTGGGGCGGCAGACCTTATCTTGATAGAGTTATTCTTCGCGTTATACCAAACGCTTCGGTTCGCACCGCAGAGCTTAAAACTGGTCAAATTCAAATTTTAGAGCAGCCAAACCCTGCCGAAGTAAAAGATCTGGCAAAAGATCCTAATGTAAAACTTATCGAAAAAGAAGGTATGAACGTAGGCTATCTTGCCATGAATACAAATAGAGAGATGTTTAAAGACCTAAGAGTTCGCCAAGCCATAAACCATGCGGTTAATAAAAAAGCTATCGTAGATGCGGTATACGAAGGTTTCGGCAAGGTTGCATATGCTCCGATTCCGCCGAATTTATGGAGCTTTAACGATAATATCACCAAATACGAATATGATGTAGAAAAAGCAAAAGCCCTTCTTAAAGAGGCGGGGTATGAAAACGGATTTGAGGTTACGCTTTATGCTATGCCGGTATCAAGACCGTATATCCCTGATGGAAGAAAAGTGGGCGAAGCTATCCAATCAGACCTTGCAAAAGTAGGCATAAAAGCTAAAATAGTAAGCTACGACTGGGTAACATATCTTGATAAGACTAAAAATTTAGAGCATGATATGTGCTTGCTTGGCTGGACGGGAGATAACGGAGATCCGGATAACTTCTTAAACATCCTTTTAACCTCTCATGCAGCAAACGTCCCTGCGCAAAACTACGCGGCTTGGAAAAATCCTGAATTCGACAAGCTAGTAGCAAAAGCGAAAGAGACAAGCGATGTAAACGAAAGAACAAAGCTTTATCAAGAGGCTCAAGAGGTATTTGCCAAAGATGTTCCTTGGGTGACATTGGCAAATTCGGTTAATGTAGTGCCGGTAGCTAAATTCGTAGAAGGATTTAAGATAGACCCTGTCGGCAAAAGAAGATTTAAAGAAGTATGGCTAAATAAATAAAAAGAAGGCTTAATTGTTACGTTACATTATAAAGAGGTTTTTATGGGCGATACCCGCACTTTTTGGGGTATCGCTCCTTGTATTTTCTATGGTTCACCTAACTCCGGGTGAGCCTGCTTTGGCAGTTTTAGGTGAGCGGGCTACAAAAGAAAGTATTGAGAAATTTAATGAAGAAATGGGCTTTAATAAGCCTTTAACCGAGCAATATATAAGTTTCGTCACTAAATCTCTCAAAGGCGATTTTGGAAATTCAATCAAGACCAAGCAGCCCGTCTGGGACGAATTTATAGAGAGATTTCCGGCTACAGTAGAGCTTGCTACGATAGCTATGCTATTTGCTATTATTATAGGTGTCACAGCCGGCATAATATCTGCTGTAAAAAGATACAGCACTTTTGATTACGCTTCAATGTTTGTTGCGCTTGCAGGCGTTAGTATGCCGATATTTTGGCTTGGATTGATGCTTATTTATTTTTTCAGCGTGAAGCTCGGATGGCTACCCGTATCAGGAAGGCTCGGGTATGAATTTTACGTTGAACAAGTTACGGGATTTCACCTTATAGATACGCTTTTGGCAAACGATATAGATGCTTTTAAAGACGCACTTAAGCATCTTGTGTTGCCTGCTTTTGCACTTGGAACTATTCCAATGGCGATAATCGCAAGAATGTCGCGAGCAAGTATGACTTCCGTGCTAAAAGAAGACTATATAAGAACGGCAAAAGCAAAAGGATGTAGCTCGTTTAGAGTTATTATCTCGCACGCCCTTAAAAATGCTTTAATGCCTGTTATTACTGTTATTGGGCTTATGTTTGGAACTCTCTTTGCAGGAGCCATTTTAACAGAGACCACGTTTTCTTGGCCCGGTATCGGCAAGTGGCTAGTAAATGCCGTTTATCAGCGAGATTTTCCGATTATCCAATCAGCCACCCTTATAATCGCGACTATATTTATTGTTATAAATTTGATCACCGACTTGCTCTATGCGGTCATAAATCCAAAAATCAGGCTTGGCCAATGAGCAACCAACTAATAAAACAATTTACTAAAAACTACTTTGCTATGTTTGGTCTATTTATAGTTTTAGTTCTTGTTGTGTGTGCTATATTTGCACCTCTCATAGCTCCATTTGATCCAAACGAGCAAAATTTGGCAATGCGCCTTTTGCCACCTATTTATGAAAACGGAGCAAATTCGGCTTATATACTAGGGACCGATGATTTTGGAAGAGATCTTTTGTCGCGCATCATATATGGCGCAAGAGTTTCCATAATGATAGGTTTTATATCCGTCGTTATATCTCTTGCAATTGGACTCTTGCTTGGAATTTTAGCAGGTTATTACGGCGGGCTAATCGATCTAATCATAATGCGAATTGTTGATATCATGCTTGCAATCCCCGCGATCTTGCTTGCTATCGTTATCGTAGCTATCCTTGGACCAAGTTTATATAACGCCATGATAGCAATCGGTATAGTCGGAATTCCAACTTACGCAAGGATAATAAGAGCAAGCGTACTTGCCGAAAAAGAGAAAGAATACGTCATCGCTTCTCGCATAAACGGCTCAAGCGATCTTAGACTAATGCTACTGGTTATCCTGCCAAACTGCCTAAGTCCTATCATCGTACAAGCCACTATGGGCTTTGCTAGCGCGGTGCTAGAAGCGGCGGGACTGAGCTTCCTTGGACTTGGCGCGCAACCTCCGCTTGCAGAATGGGGAGCGATGCTTTCAAATTCACTCCAGTACATCACGACGGCTCCTTGGATGATATTATATCCGGGTCTTGCGATATTTCTAACAGTGCTTGGATTTAACCTTATCGGAGATGCTCTAACAGACGCGCTTGATCCGAAGCTAAGGAGTAGATGATGCTACTTGAAGTTAGAAATTTAGAGGTCGGATTTGAAAGCGAGCTAGGCTATACAAAAGCAGTAAACGACGTGAGCTTTAGCCTTGAAAACAATAAAACTCTTTGCATAGTCGGAGAAAGCGGTTCAGGCAAAAGCGTAACAAGCCTAAGCATAATGAGACTGCTTGATAAAGAGGCGCGTATAAAAAGAGGTGAAATTTTATTTAACGGCACAAATTTGCTAAGCCTCAAAGAAAGCGGTATGCGAAATATCAGAGGCTCTCAAATCGCTATGATATTTCAAGAGCCGATGACTAGCCTAAATCCTAGCCTAACAATAGGCTATCAGATAGATGAGGCACTAAAGCTTCATCAGCCAAATTTAAGCAAGAAAGCGCGAGCTTTAAAAGTAATCGAAAGCCTTGAGATGGTAGGCATAAAAGAGCCTGCAAAGCGCATCAAAGAGTATGCTTTTAAGCTTTCAGGCGGTCAGCGCCAACGCATAATGATAGCCATGGCTATGGTCTGCAAACCCCAGCTTCTTATCGCGGACGAGCCTACAACGGCACTTGACGTAACCATACAAGCTCAAGTTATCGAGCTTATGAAAGATTTGCAAAGAGCAAATAATATGGCAATTTTATTTATCACGCACGATCTTGGCATCGTTTCAAATATCGCTGATGACGTGATAGTAATGTATAAAGGTCAAATCGTTGAAAGCGGCGGAGTAAAAGAGGTATTAAAAGACCCGCGACATCCATATACAAAAGCTCTTATGGGCTCGATCCCAAAAGAGGGCGAGCGTAAAACGAGGCTTGAATTTGTTGATGAAAACATCAATTATTTAGAGTTTAAAAAAGAGATAAGATGAACCTTTTTGAGATTAAAAATTTAAAAAAATACCACACGATAAAGACCGGAATTTTAAAAAAAGAGGTTATAAAAGCGGTTGATGACATAAGTTTTGAGCTTAGAAAAAGGGAAATTTTAGGCATAGTCGGCGAAAGCGGTTGCGGCAAATCAAGCACTGCAAAACTTCTAATAGGGATTGACGAACCGACAGGCGGACATATCATCTACAAAGATAAAGACAAGGCTAAATTTGATAAAAACGATCTGAAAAATTTTAGAAAAAATGTTCAGATGATCTTTCAAGATCCTTATTCCAGTCTAAATCCGCGCTGGAACATAGGAAAAATCATATCAGAGCCGCTAGTGCTAAATACTGATTTAAGCAAGGACGAGATCAAAGGCGAAGTGCTAAAGATAATGAAAAAAGTAGGGCTTAAAGAGGAGTGGTACCACCGCTACGCCCATCAATTCTCAGGAGGACAGCGTCAGCGCATCGGAATCGCTCGCTCTCTTATCCTGCGTCCGGAAGTCATCATCTGCGACGAACCTGTAAGCGCACTTGATGTAAGCATTCAAGCTCAGGTTTTAAATTTACTTCTTGATTTGCAGGATGAATTTGGCCTTACCTATATCTTTATAAGTCATGATTTGGGTGTGGTTGAGCATATAACGGACAGAATTTTAGTAATGAATCACGGCAAAATAGTTGAAAGCGGTGAAGTGGATGAGATTTTTAGCTCGCCTAAGAACGAATTTACAAAAACTTTAATGAAAGCAATACCTAAAATTTAATTTTTATTTTTTATAAATCTTGTTTAAAACAGAAGTAAATTTTCAAATTTCAGGCTATTTTGCACCGAATTTAGCCTGTTTTTAATATATGTTATCAAATTTAAATCTCACAATTATAAATCCCTCTTAAAAAATGATACAAAATAATCTAAAAATATTAAAATTCGTTACATATTAATAACTAAGCGCAGAAATTTTTAAAGAAATATTGTTATAATGTGCCATTTGATAATTTAAAAAGGATAATAATGAGAGGGGTAAAATCTATATTTTTTAGTATGACTTCAGCTCTTATATTGTTGCTTTTGTTTGCTATCGCAAGCGGTCTTGCTACGTTTATCGAGACTTATTACGATACTAAAAGCGCATGGGCTGCGGTTTATGGTGCAGGCTGGTTCGCTGCGATCCAACTGCTTTTAGGTATAAATTTAGCTTACAATATCTACCGCTACAGGCTTATTGACTCTAAAAAACTTCCCGTTTTTATATTTCACCTTAGTTTTCTCTTCATGTTGCTAGGCTCTGCTATGACGCGCTATCTTGGATTTGAAGGCAATATTCATATCAGAGAAAATACTGCCGAAAACACAATGTATGAGATGGGCTCAAAGATAACTATGGAGACCAAAAAAGACGGCAAGGAATTTAAAGTAGCCATTCCAAAACAGATAACTTCAATGAGTCCGAACGAATTTGATATGAGCCTTGATATAGAAGGTAAAAAGGCGAATCTAACATATAAAGCCTACTATAAAAGTGCTGAATTTGAGTATTTTGAATCTAGTAGCGGCGAAGCTTTAATAGAGCTTGTAGTTTCAGATACGCAAAACCGAGAAGAAGTAGCTCTAAGACCGGGTAGCGTTAGAGAGCTTGGAGGAGTTAGCTTTGTATTTAACACCGAGCCGACACTTGAAAAATTCGTGCAGTTTGAATATAAAGACGGCAAATTTAGTATGAATTCAAGCCATAATATCGGCTATTTCATTATGGCGTCAAACGACAAAGGCGAATATGCCGCAAAGGACAAGGTTGAGTTCTTGCCTAGCCAGCTTTATACGATAGGAACAATAAATTTCGCTCCGAGAAAAATTTTAGAAAAGGCCGACAGAAGGCTTGTTAGCAAAAATGGCGATTTTGACGCGATTGTGGCAAATTTAAGCTTTGAGGGCGAAAATAAAGAGGTGATCCTTTATGAAAACCACGTCATTCCCGTCAATGAAACGGTAGGAGGGCAGGACTTTACGCTTACATGGGGTGCTCAGCCTATAGTGCTTCCGTTTTCTCTTTACCTAAAAGACTTTGAGCTTAAACGCTATCCGGGATCAAATTCTCCGATGAGCTACTCAAGCGACGTAGTCGTGCAAGATAGTCAAACCGGCAATTACGACTATAAAATTTATATGAACCACGTGCTAGATCATGCAGGATATAGATTTTTCCAAAGCTCTTACGACATGGACGAAAAAGGCACTATCCTTTCTGTAAATAAAGACCCCGGCAAAATTCCTACTTACCTCGGATACTTCTTGCTTGGAGTCGGGTTATTTTTTAACGTAGTAAATCCTCATAGCAGATTTAGAAAACTTGCAAAACTTATAAATCAAGATGCCATAAAGAAAGTAGCAAGCCTGCTTGTTATATTTGCCGCCTGTGCATTTACGCCAAGCGCTGAAGCTTACGAAGCTCCGAACATAAATGCAGATCACGCAAAAGAGCTTTCAACCGTCATAGTTCAAAGCGCAGACGGTCGCATGAAGCCTTTTGATACGATAGCAAGAGAAATTTTAAATAAAGTTCATAGAAAAGATACTATAAACGGTATGAACGCAAATCAAGTCATGCTTTCTATGATGGTAAACGCTCCATACTGGCGCGAAATTCCGATAATAGCGATTCACAACAAAGATCTTAAAAAGATGATAGGCGTAGATGAAAATGCAAAATACGCCAAATTTAACGACTTTTTTACCTATGATCAAAATACAACCAAAAGCACATATAAGCTAACCAAATATGCCGAAGAAGCCAACAGAAAGCGTCCTGCAGAAAGAGGAACTTTTGATAAAGACGTACAAAAAGTGGACGAGAGACTAAATATACTTTATATGGTATTTGTAGGTGAAATTTTCACGATGTTTCCAAAGATAGACGATCCTAACCATACTTGGTATGCGCCGGCCAGTGCGATGATGTATTTTCCCAAAGAGGAAAGAGAGCCGATTAGTAGAATTTTACAAGATTATTTTACGGGCGTAAGCGATGCGAGCAAAAGCGGCAACTGGAGCGTGCCAAACAGAGCGCTTGCAGAAATAAAAACATACCAAGAAGAGCACGGCTCTGCGGTAATGCCTGCTAAAAAACGCATAGATATGGAAATTTTATTTAACAAATATAAAATTTTTGATTCTCTAACGCCATTTTACTTATTAGCGGGCTTTGCTCTGCTCATATTCGTATTTATCAAGATGGCTCGCCCTAGACTTAACATCAACTGGATGTTTAAGATAGTTTACTCTGTTAATATCCTAGCCTTTTTGATACACACGGCAGGACTAGGACTTCGCTGGTATATCTCGGGGCACGCACCTTGGAGTAATGCGTATGAATCCATGATCTATATCGCTTGGGCACTAAGCCTTTCTGGTATCGTATTTTCTCGCCAAAGCCCTATCGCGATGGCGCTTACTTCGATTCTAGCAGGCATTACGCTATTTGTGGCTCATCTCAGCTGGATGGATCCGCAGATCACCACTCTTGTGCCGGTGCTTCAGTCGTATTGGCTAACTATCCACGTATCTGTTATAACGGCTAGCTACGGATTTTTAGGACTTTGTTCTCTGCTTGGAATGTTTTCGCTTATACTATTTATATTCCAAGGCAAAAAAGAGAATAAAGAGATATCAAGAAATATCCTTGAAGCGACACGTATCAACGAAATGGCGATGATACTAGGTCTTAGCCTTCTTACGCTTGGAAACTTCCTTGGAGGCGTTTGGGCAAACGAAAGCTGGGGAAGATACTGGGGCTGGGACTCTAAAGAGACTTGGGCACTCGTTTCCATCTTGGTTTATGCAGTAGTTTTACACATAAGATTTGTTCCAAAACTCAACAACCAATACGCTTTTGCGGTTAGCTCGATGTTTGCTTATTGGGCTATCATAATGACTTATTTTGGCGTAAATTTCTACTTAAGCGGTATGCACTCGTATGCGGCGGGCGATCCGGTACCGGTGCCTGATTTCGTATGGATAACTATGCTTATAATGGTAATAATAGCTATCACGGCATACTTTAGAAAGTCGCCAAACGTAAGACTATAAGGAATAATTTGGATACCAAATCCATAGTTATAATATCACTGATAATAGCAGTAGCGGCGGTCATCGCCATACTGCTATTGATCGTATTTAAGCTAAGAAAAACTCCTCAAGCAAAGCCTAAAGTATCAAGCGAGCCTGTTTTAAAAACTGATGAAAATATCAACTTAAATTCCTTGCTTGATATAGTAGCGAACAAATCCTCAACCAAAGACGAGCTGTTTGGCGCGCTTAAAATTTTTACTGATAAATTTAGCATACCCGCTAAACAAAATAGCAAAATTCCAAATGAAGCAAAAGCTTATCTGAGCTTTATCCTCCTTCTTGCAAGCCATTCAAATGCCGATGCGAAGCTAATAGCGTTCATGAACAACGAACTAAAAAAGAAAAATCCTACCTATGCAAACGAGATAGAATTATACGAAGAACAAGGTAAAGCAAGGCGCAGGAAGTAAATTCAGATAGTCCATTACAATCTAGTAGATGCTTAAAACAAGCCTGGACATACCGCATCTTAACAACTCTAACCTTTAAAATACTATTAATTTGTAAAAAGATAGCAAAAAGAAAAATGCAAAAATTAAATTCAGTTGTTAAATTTGCAATACAGGCATAAATTTCTTCAAATTTATGCCTGATTAGTCTATTTTAAAATTCCCTCTATCATATTTGGCACTTCGTAAAACGGCATTTGAAGGCTGATCCATTCGTAATCAAGTCCCGATTTCACAAGTAGCGCATAAGTAATCGCGCTCATCAAGGCGGCAAAAAAGCCTGCTAGCATATCATCGCCCATTACGCCAAGTCCGCCCTTAACTCCTCTATCAACCCGCCCTATGATGGAAGGCTTCGTGATATCTAAAATTCTAAAAAACACTACCGATAAAACAAACTGAACCACCGTAATAGAACTCATCGAAAGTGCGAGCCAAACTCCTGCAACCTCATCTATAACGATACTTTTATCATCATGCACGCCGGTTTGTTCTTCGTATTTATTGATAACACCGATACTTGCGGCAAACAGCAAAATAGATGACAAAAATAGCGTCTCAGGAGGTAATACAACCAGTATAAGATAAGCCGCCAAAGCTCCTGCGATACTTCCTACGGTGCCGGGCGCTTTTGGACTAAGTCCCGTATAAAAAAAGGTTAAAAATAGTTTTTGCATAAATTTCCTTAAAATTATTAAATTTCCGGCTTTATATCTAAGGCAAAGCCTAACCAAACCGCTTTACATAAAGATACCTTAAGCAGCATAAATTTAAGCCTCAAATTTTACAAGCCACAACTAAAAACAAAATCAAGTAAGCGAAGTCGTCTGATAAAGCTGCATAAGCTCCTCATAAAATTCTCTCTCGGTATGATTCTCAAGAAGTCCCGAATTTGGAAATAGATCATCATAAAGCTTTTGTAGATTTTTAAATCTATTCGGAAAAACTTCACTTAAAATCATTGCCGAGATATCCCGCCTCATCAAAATCGCAGGAGGCAAAATTCCCTGTTGAAGAAGCGCTTTAAGAGTGCTTGTGTGATATTTTATATGATGATGCTGTCCGTGCGGGCAAGTTTTCGTACTTACTATCGTCCTGCATTCGTTACAATACACAAGCTCTGGAAGCACGATTATCTCAAGCTTTAAAGCCTCTTTATATTTTTCAAGTATGGTATGCGCGACATTTTGATCATAAAACATCCCGATGCCTGCGTGATTTTGCCCGACAACGAGCTTATCTGCGCCAAGACTGTTTGCGGCTATACACTCAAGAGTCGGGTTCATATGCGCGCTAAACAAATTTGAGTTTTCAAAAGGGACTATTATGAGGCGATTTTTAGGCAGGTAGTTTTGTGAAAAATACTCCATTACGCGCTTTTTAAGCCCAAATTCTATCTCCCAATCGCTCTTGTAGCTCTTAAGCAAAAACAAAAGCACCAAGTCCGCCTTATCTATCGTCATCCTGATAAGCCTCTCATGAGCTCTGTTAAAAGGCTCGGCAGTTAGCATCACGGCGGTTATTTTTTGCGCGTTTAGCTCGTTTTTTACGGTGGCTATCTCCTCTTTTACTTTTTTAAATATATCGCTATAAATTTCAAATTTACCGCTTACCGCAAGCTCTCCGCTTTGAATCAGCTCAGTTTGGATAGTCTCATTGGCATGAAAGATGTTTTGATATTTTTTAGATTGGTTAAATTTAAAAACACTATCAACAACGATGTGTCCGACTATCTTATCATCTTTTAAAAGCTCGATCTTGTCTCCGCTCTTTGCATTTTTTAAGCACTCTTGGTTGCGCTTGCCAAAAGGGGCTAAAATAAAGCTATAAGGCATCGGCTCTCCGTTTAAAAAGCCTGTTTCATACACTTCTTGCGCCTCTTTTTCATTCATCAAGCGATTAAATTCGCTAAAAATTTGATTGTGAATCAGCTCAAGTGCACCGTAAGCTTCCTCGTTTATTAAGATAGTGTTATTTTTTCTTGACGACATCGTATTTTTTCCTCTTTTCCCAAAGCGATTTACGCGAAATGCCAAGCTTCTTGCTAAGCTCGGTGTCAGGATAATTCTCTTGATAATTCACTATAATATGCTTGATATAATCATCAATAGTCAAAATTTCATCTATCTGGAAATTTTTCTCATCGGTAGTGATATTTAAAATTTCAAAATTTGCGCTTTCGTTCTGATTGGTAGAGCTTATTATAAGCTTTCTTTTCATCGCGAGGTTGTAAATTTTATTCTTATCGTCGCTTCTTAAAATTTGAAAATTTGAAAAATACAGCAAATCCCTAGGATTGTCTTTTGCTATGGTTTCAAAATCTGGATTTTGATCAAGCGGGATAAATTTAAAGGATAAATTCATAGCCTTTGCGTATTCAAATACGAAATTATCGGCATTTATTATCTTATTGCATTTTATAAGCATAGGAAGTTTGAGTTTCTTAAAATCAAAATTCAGATTAGAAACCGCCTTAAAATGATAATTCAAATAATCCTGATAAGTCCTGATAAAGCTTTGCAGCCTTTTAAATTCCTCAAAATGCTTGATCTTACGCACAAGCTCTTCTATCATAAAAGGCTTTTGTATGTAGTCGCTCACGCCGGCTTTTATCGGATTTGAGACGGTATCGTTGCTTATATAGGTTATGAGTAAGATGATGATAGAGCTTTTAAATTTGTTGATGATCTTATAAAAATCCTCGCCCGGCAGTGTTGCAGAAAGTAACACAACATCAAAATACTCGTTCTTAAGCCCCTCTTTTACCGTCCTTGCTATCTCGCACTCATAGCCCAAATCCCCTAGCTTAGTCGCTATACTCTGAGCTAGATAAATTTCATTTTCTACTATTAAAACTTTCATGCTTGCGTCCAATCATAATATCTAAGGCTTGCCGTAGCACTTGCGGCTATACCTTCGCCACGCCCGACAAATCCTAATTTTTCCGTAGTTGTTGCCTTTACATTTATCCTGCTTGCACTTATATTTAGCGCTTGGGCTATATTTTGAGCCATCTTAAGCTTAAAAGCGCTTAGTTTCGGAGCTTGCGCCATAACGGTTATGTCGGCATTTACCAGCTCAAATCCAACGCTTTGAACGAGCTTATACGCCTGCTTTAAAAGCTCTATCGAATCGGCTCCTTTATATTTATCATCAGTGTCAGGGAAAAGCTCGCCTATATCGCCTAACGATGCCGCTCCTAAAATAGCGTCTATTAAGGCATGAGTTGCAACATCGCCGTCAGAATGAGCCTTAAATTTAAATTTATGTGGAATTTTCTCACCACAAATTGTTACGAAATTTCCCTCTTCAAAGGCATGCACATCAAAGCCGTTACCAAGATAAATTTCATTTTTCGGAGCTTTTAGGCAAGAAATTTTGGCCAAATCCTCTTTAAAGGTAATCTTTCTAGCGTTTTCATCACCCAACACATACCAAATTTTAGCCCCTATCGCTCTCATCGCCGAGCTATCGTCGGTATAAATTTTATCGCTTTGCAAGGCTTTTTTAAGCAGATCGGTTCTTGAAAGCTGCGGAGTTTGGACTAGCTTTACCCTATCTCTATCGATGACATCATCTTCAAAATAGACAGTATCTGCGACTTTAAGCACCGGCACTACGCAGTCGGCGTTATTTAGACCTTCTATTATCTTTGATAGTAAATTCGCACCGATACAGGGTCGAGCTATATCACTAACCAGAACAAATTCGCTGCTAACTTTATTAAGAGCGTTTTTTAAACTCTCTTGTCGTGTAACTCCACCACGCACAAAGCTGTAATGTGGCGCAAATTTACTCATGTAATCAGCCTCATTGCTTACCACTATGACATCTTTAAATGGATAATGAGAGCTTAAATTTTTAGTGGCAAACAACCAAAGCGGCTCATCTCCTGTGCGTAACCACTGCTTTTTTACGGGCATTTCAAATCTGGTTGAGTTGCCGGCTCCAAGCATGATAAGCGATATATCAAACAAATTTCATCCTTTTTACAAAAGTGTTACGATATTATACACTTAAAAAGCTTTTTTTTATCTTTTTTTGAGTAGTATTATTTCTATTTTATTTAGGAGAATTAGCTAATGAGAAAAGACTGGATAAAAGATAGATTAAACGATAAAACACCGACACAGATGTATTATGCTAAGCATGGCATTATCACGGAAGAGATGAAATTCGTAGCTAAAATCGAAAATTTAGATGCCGAGCTAGTGTGTAAAGAAGTAGCAAAAGGTAGCATGATAATACCTGCTAACATCAATCACGTAAATTTAACTCCAATGGCAATAGGCATGCAAGCAAAGACAAAAGTAAATGCCAATATCGGCAACTCAAGCCTTGCAAGCGATATAGAAGGCGAATTAGAAAAGCTATCTGTATGCCTAAAATACGGTGCCGATACCATTATGGATCTATCAACTGGCGGAGATCTTGATAAAATAAGAGAGGCAATCATCGCGAATTCAACCGTTCCCGTAGGAACAGTGCCTATGTATCAAATCATACACGATGTAAAAAACATCGAAAATTTAACCATAGATAAGATGCTAGCGGTCATAGAAAGACAGGCTAAGCAAGGTGTTAGTTACTTTACGATACATGCGGGATTTTTGCTAAAATTCATGCCTTTAATCTCAAAGCGAAAAATGGGCATCGTAAGCCGTGGCGGAAGCCTTATGGCAAGCTGGATGATGCACTATCATAAAGAAAATCCTTTTTACGAAGCCTTTGATGAAATTTGCGATATCTGCGCTAAATATGACGTAGCGCTATCGCTTGGAGATAGCTTACGCCCAGGATGCTTATATGACGCAACGGACGAAGCGCAGCTAAGCGAGCTAAAAGTACTTGGAGAGCTAACGCTTAGAGCATGGGAAAAGAACGTTCAGGTAATGGTTGAAGGTCCGGGTCATATACCTTTAAACGAAATTGAGTATAATATGAAAATAGAACAAGAGCTTTGCCACAATGCTCCGTTTTACGTGCTTGGACCGCTTGTTAGCGACATCGGCGCGGGATATGATCATATAACATCCGCCATAGGCGGCGCTTTGGCGGCGTATCACGGAGCTAGTATGCTTTGTTATGTAACGCCAAAAGAGCATTTAGGCTTGCCAAATGCCGCTGATGTAAGAGACGGTATCATAGCTCACAAGATAGCCGCTCACGCAGCGGACGTAGGGCGAAAGCGATCCGGTGCCATAGAGCGCGATCACGCAATGAGTGATGCTAGGTATAACTTTGACTGGAACAAGCAATTTGAACTAGCTCTTGATCCTGATAAGGCGCGTGAACTTCACGATGAAAGCCTACCTCAGGATGTTTTTAAAGAGGCTGAATTTTGCTCGATGTGCGGGCCGAAATTTTGCGCTTATAAAATTTCAAGAAATATTATAAAGGAGAATGATGTTAAGTAAAGAACAGGTTATCGAAAGATTAAAAGGCGTTATATATCCGGGCTTTGAAAAAGACATAGTAAGCTTTGGATTTGTAAAAAACGTAGAGATTGGCGATAAAATTTTAGTAGAGGTTGAGATCGTAAGCTCAAATCCCGACATAGCAAAAGAGCTTCGCTTGGATATCCAAAGAGTTCTTGGCTCAAACGAGGCTGTTATCAATATAATCCAGCCAAAAATTCCCGAGGAAAAAAGCAACTCTCAAAGCGGTAAAAACATAGCTCCGCAAGTTAAAAATTTCGTCATGGTAAGCTCAGGAAAAGGTGGAGTAGGCAAATCGACAACGACTTTAAATTTAGCTATATCCATGGCAAAGCTTGGCAAAAAAGTGGGAATTTTAGATGCCGACATATACGGACCAAACATCCCAAGAATGCTTGGAGAGGTAAATACTCAGCCTCAAGTTATAGGCAACAAGCTTCGTCCGATACTTAGCCACGGCGTTGAGATGATGAGCATGGGCGTGCTTATGGAGGAAGGAACGAGCCTTATATGGCGAGGATCTATGATAATGAAAGCTATCGAGCAGCTTTTAAAAGACGTTATATGGAGCGAGCTTGACGTGCTATTTTTAGATATGCCTCCGGGAACGGGAGATGCGCAGCTGACGCTTGCTCAAAGCGTACCGGTAACTGCCGGAATTTGCGTAACAACGCCTCAAGTTGTCGCACTTGATGATAGCAAAAGAGCGCTTGATATGTTTGAAAAACTGCATATCCCAATCGCAGGCGTGATAGAAAACATGAGCGGATTTATCTGTCCTGAAAGCGGCAAGGAGTATGATATATTTGGCAAAGGCACGACAGAAGAGATGGCAAAAGCCTATAAAACCGAAGTTTTAGCCGAAGTGCCAATCGAGCCTGCCGTGCGCGTAGGCGGCGATAGCGGAAAACCGATAAGCTTTTATGAACCAAATTCCGTAACCGCAAAACGCTACGAAAAAGCCGCCGCTCGACTTTGGGAGATAATAGAAAATATCAATAATGGCGGCGGAGCCGATAACTCATCGATCCAGCCTGTAATGGACGGCAAATCAGCCTGCAGTAAGTAATAAATAGTTTAAATCCCCTGTTTTTGGGGATTTAACCAACTAACACAACTTCAAAATTTCATCTTAAACAATATTTCGTTAAACTTCACAAAATAAATTTACAAGGAGTAAAAATGTCAAAAGAGTTTAAAACAGCCGATGAATTTAAAGAATTTTGCGAGAAATTTAGAGCTAAAAAGGGCTATAAAGACCCGGTTGCGTTTGCTATCGCTAGGGTGGATAGAGGTCAGCTTAACAGAGATAAAATCCTGCAAGCAAGCTACGCGGTAGTAAATTACAATGAAAGCTTTTTGTCAGCCGCCGCGTTTATATGGGCGCTTGAAAAGTGCGGAGTGGAGGTTGATTTTACAGATAGCGAATTTGTAGCCGAATTTACTCCAAAAGTAGCCAAAAAAGCAAGCAAACTCTTTAGCGTCTTTGAAAACGAGCTTGAAAAACACAAAAACGTGCAAGTTTTACACATGATAAAACACGCTTTTGAAGAGGATTTGGAAAACAACGAAGATAAATTTAAGATCGTATTTATGTTTGAAGATGCTAAGCCAAAGAGCGTTGAAATCGTATATCTGAAGCTTTATCTACTCTCTTTAAACAAAGCTCCCCTTAGAAGCCTGGTGATTGACGGAGCATTTGGCGTGCTACCAAACGTAGCATGGACGAGCCGCAATATCCCGATCGAGCTTGAGTGGCTTCGCAAAAACGAAATTTGGCTAAAGATGAGCGGTGGATATCCTGCGATAGTAAGCGTAGATAAGTTCCCGCGTTTCTTAAGTCATATCATTCCAAGCGATAATACAAGAATCCTTGATAGCGCAAAGGTTCGCCTAGGTGCGTCCATACATCCGGGCACTACGGTAATGCCGGGCGCTGCGTATGTGAATTTTAACGCAGGCACGACGGGTTCTGTTATGATAGAAGGGCGAGTAAGCAGCTCGGTCGTAGTCGGCGAAGGAAGCGACGTGGGCGGAGGAGCAAGCATCCTTGGCGTGCTAAGCGGCACAAACGGCAACCCTGTAAGCATCGGCAAAAACTGCTTGCTTGGCGCAAATTCCGTTACGGGAATACCGCTTGGTGATAAGTGCATAGTCGATGCAGGAATCGCGATACTAGAAGGCACAAAGGTCTTTATAAACGAAGCCGAGCGAGCAAAACTAAACGAGATAAATCCAAATTTCAAATTTGATCGCGAAATTTACAAGGGTCTTGAGCTAGCAAATCTTGACGGACTTCACTTCCGCCAAAACAGCCAAACAGGTCAGATCACGGCAAGCGCAAGCAAGCGCGCGATAAAACTAAACGAAGCGCTTCATTAAAATTTGTTTTTAAGCCCGCTTAAAACAAGGCGGGCTTAAGACTACTTGCTTAAAATTCCTTCTAAAATTCGCTCAAATTCCGCATTATAAAGTATATCGTTATGTCCCGCATCAATCTCATAAAATTTATCCGTAGGCTTTAAAATTTTAGCTAATTTATGAGAATTTAAAACTTCTATAAGATCATCAAATTTGCCGTGAATTATCGATATGTTCGTATTTTTTGCCTCTTTTAAGAACGAAACTGTCGGAATTTTGTATTTAACTATAAATTTTGGCACAAAAAACACTTTTGAGCTTGCCAGCTCGTCAAATTTAAAATAAGGCGCAACCAAAACAAGCTCGCGTACGTCAAATTTGCTCGCGATATTTGCTGCAAGTCCGCTTCCAAGAGAGTATCCAACCAGCTTTATCTTGCTTATATCAAAATCCTCAAGCACTCGCTTCATCATCTCGTAGCTATCATTATAAAGCTCGTTTTGATTTGAAATTTCGCCGCTACTTTTGCCATAGCCCCTATAGTCAAAAACATAAAAATCATAGCCTAAATCTGTATAAAATTTACCAAAACCGCCCCAGCCTTTTAGCGAGCCTGCATTGCCGTGCAAAAACAAAACCGCTCCCTTTGGATCGTGTGCATAAAAATGAAGCCCGTTTAAGGTTGCGCCCTCTACATTTAAATTTATCTCTTCAAACTTACCGCCAAACTCGAATTTATAGTCGCTTGCAAGCTTTGTGGGAACAAACAGGAGTTTTTCTTGAAATACATAAAGCAGAGCTAAAACAACCAGATAAAACAGAAAAAATACACTAGAAAGATATAAAACGGTCTTACCCATAAAAATCCTTAAAAAAATATCTTGTATTGTAGCTTATTAGCGTTTAAAACATCTTGCAAATTTGATTTAAGACCTACGTAGTAACTATCATCGCCAAAAATATAAATTTGCTTATAAAGTCCTAAAAGATGCGGGAAATTTCGCCCTATAAAGGCTAAAATTTTATCTTTAAAAGCAGGATACAAATTTAGCCTGTCAAACATAATCTCATCTGCCATATCGCCGTAATCTTGTGCGAATTTAATCGCAGGCGTAATAGCCGGAAAAATAGGAGCAACAAATAAAAATGTCTTAATCCCCTGCTCTCTTAAGCTCCTTAACGCATCTAAACGCTCACTAATCCGACTTGCTCTGGGCTCAAAAACGGCTCGCAAATTTTCATCAAGAGTAGAGAAACTAAGCCCTACTATTAAATTCGGCATAGTTTTAAAAAGATCGATATCACGCACTACCAAGCTTGACTTGGTTAGAATTTGCAAATTCACATCCGAATTTGCTAACGCTTCAAGCACTTTGCGAGTGTTTTTAAATTTAGCCTCAAACGGATTATAACAATCCGTAACCGAACTCATAAAAATCCTCTCGCCTTTGTAACTTTGCATAAATTTTTCAAGCGAGCTTTCATCAAACTCCTTAATATCAACAAATTCTCCCCACTTTTCAGAGTGTCCGCTCATCTTTTGCATAAATTCGGCATAACAATAAATGCAAGCGTGCGGGCAACCAACATAAGGATTGATAGCGAAGTTAAAGCCTGAAATTTTAGAAGAAGAGATGATGTTTTTGGATTTTAAGCTATATATTTTCAGAGTTGCTATCTGCGATTGTCTGAGATATTATTACTTTGCCTAAAACGCAATTTTTTCCACTTCGTTTTCCCTTAGCCAACATATCGTCAGCTTCATTTGTGATGTATTGCATATCAAGGTCGTTATTTACAAAAACACTAACAAAACCGAATGTCATTGATATTTTTACTTTGTCTTCACCGAATTCAAAGGTATGAGTATAAATTTTTTCTCTAATTCTGTTTAAGATAAAGTCCGAATTAGAGAAATTAGTATCGGTTAAAATAATCAAAAATTCTTCACCTCCAAGTCTAAAAGCATAATCCTGCTTTCTTAGACTTGTTCTAAAGATATTGGCGACTACTTTTAAAACCTCGTCGCCGGAGCTATGACCATACCTATCGTTTACTTTCTTAAAGTCATCCAAATCCGCAACTGCAACACTAATATGACGCTTAAGATTTAAAGTATTACTTTCTAAAACACTATGAAACGCTCTGCGATTCGGTAGACCGGTTAAATGATCCTTGTTTGCTATAAGCTCAAGCTCTTGTTGTTTATAAATCATATTAAGATATACCATGGTATTAAAAATTTTGAGAATATTAGAAGCTATAACCAAAGCAAAAACAACTAGAAAAAAGTTAAATATATATATAATATCAGCCTCTATAGTTGAGTTGATATTTGGTAAATCTTGAGATAAAAAATACAAGAAAACATAAGCTAATCCTTGCAAAACAGCAGTCACATATCCAAATGTTTTGCCTAGGGCATTTGTAAAAAAAGATACCGAAATAAGAGCCAATATAATATTTTGAAAACCATAATCCCAGCCTAAGGCAAGTGCGCAAACAAAGGCATGCGTAAAAATTTCCAATCTGGCTATTAAAAAAACTTTTTCTGCGGTATCGTTCTCTTTTAATATGTATATTAAATATACGTATACCAAGATGCTAATTATATTCATCATAGAAAGATATGAATGGTTGATATATATAAAAATAGCAAAATACACAACATGAATAATCATAAAAAGTATCATTATACTTTGTAGATTTTTACATATTTCGCTATTTATTGTATTCCTGATCACTTTTTATTCCATTTTGTAATTTTAACTCGGTTTTTGCCATCTGTTTTACCTTGATACAAAAGCTCATCAGCTAGCTTGACTATATTTTTTATATCAATTTCATTACAAGAACCACACTCTACGACTACTGCGCCAAATGTTATTCCTACGCCTCCATCATCAGGAGTTTTTACCATATTTATTTTTCTTAAAATTCTGTTTAAAATTTTCTCGGCATCTGTTTGATCATCAACAAAAACAGCTATCAAAAATTCCTCGCCACCCCATCTTGAAACAACGTCTTGGTTTGACCTAAAATTATCCGAAAGCACTTCGGCAACACTTTTTATAACCTCATCGCCAAAGCCATGACCGAAAGTATCATTTATCTTTTTAAAATTATCAATATCTGCAATAGCTATTAAAAAATCTTTTTTTGCTTCCGTGACTTTTTTATTACTACATGTCTTTAGCATATTTTCTATCGCATGCTCTACCCCCATGCGATTTTTAAGACCTGTTAAATAATCATGCTCGGACATCTCCTTAACCTTGCTACTCTGTTCTTGAATATCGTTAAAATTTTTAATATGCATAGAGCCTAAAGTCATAGATCTTTTTACAAAAGAGGCAAATATACATAAAAATATAATCAAATAACAAGATTCTTTGTATTTATAGTCCAATATACCAAAGCCTAGATGATCTTTAAAAATAAAAAACAAAACATATACAATAGCTTCAAACATAATAATAACAATAGGAAAAAGTTTTCTTTTTGATACTATAAAATAGTTTGCTCCTATAGACCAAATAAGCAAATTTTCCATTCCAAAGCCCCATCCATAAACGAGAACCCCAAAAACAGCATGAAAAACAACTGTGGCATGAACCCAGTAAACAACAACTTCTTTTACCGATTTTTCTTTGTAGTATAAATAAGATGCCATAATACTAGTAAACAAATAGACGTTTACAACTTCTACAAAAACATCTTGGCGCAATAAAAAAACTGAAAATATAATATTAATCGATATAAAAAGAAGGAGTAAAAATCTATATACCTCATCGCGCCCTGTCTCATTAACCTCTTCGCGTATTTTGAGTATATTGTATTTTTTTGTTACGGCATTTGACATTAAAATGAGTTACCTTCCATATAACCTAAAATTTCATATATCAAAATCTGAGTGATTATACATCATTATGGCTTTAAAATAGCTATACCACACAATAGATTTATAAAGTTTATACGAATTTTAAACAACTTTTTGGCAAGATAATTAGATTATTAAAAATAACGAAATTCAGAGGTAAATTTATGGTTGAGATTAAAAATTTAGTTATGAGATTTAATGCGCAACTTCTATTTGAAGATGTAAATTTAAAGCTAAATCGCCAAAATAGATACGGACTCATCGGCGCAAACGGTGCGGGCAAATCAACGTTTTTAAAAATTTTATCAGGAGAGCTTGAAGCAAATTCAGGCGACATCATCATCGAAAACGGACTTAGAGTAGGCACGCTCGGGCAAGATCAGTTCGCATTTGAAAATTTCACTATTAAAGACGCCGTTTTATACGGTAACAAGCGCCTTTATGATGCGGTTAAAGAGAAAGAAAAACTTTACATGAGTGAGGAATTTACCGACGAGATAAACGAGCGCTTAGGCGTTTTAGAGATGATAACGGCTGAAGAAGATCCAAGCTACGAGTATGAAACAAGGATAGAAAAAATCCTAAGCTCGCTTGGGTTTAGCGACTTTGATAAGCTTATGAGTGAAGTTGAAAATTCGGACAAATTTAAAGTGCTTTTAGCTCAAGTGCTCTTTCCAAAGCCTGATATTTTATTTTTAGACGAGCCGACTAACAACCTTGATATCGAAAGTATCAAGTGGCTTGAAAACGAGCTAAACCGCCATGAGGGCACGATGGTTGTTATAAGCCACGACCGCCACTTTATCAACGCTGTCTGCACGCATATCTTGGATGTGGATTTTAAGAAAATTCGAGAATTTACAGGCAACTATGACGACTGGTATATCGCCTCAACCCTCGTTGCAAAGCAGCATGAGATGGAGCGCGATAAGAAGCTTAAAGAAAAAGAGGAGCTTGAGAAATTTATCGCTAGATTTAGCGCAAACGCAAGTAAAGCTCGCCAAGCTACAAGCCGTCAAAAACAACTAAGCAAGCTTGATATCGAAGAGATAAAAGTCTCAAGCAGACGCGATCCGAGCATACTCTTTCGCACCAAGCGCGATATCGGAAATGAAATTTTGGAAGTTCGCAACATAAGCAAGAAATTTGACAAAACGCTTTTTGAAAATTTTAGCTTTAAGCTCGAAAAGAACGACAAAGTAGCCATCATCGGCGCAAACGGCGTAGGCAAAAGCACTCTGGCTAAAATCATCATAGGAGAGATTAAGCCCGATAGCGGCGATATCCACATAGGTGCAACCATCGAGCCAAGCTACTTCGCACAAGATACGACAAATAAAATTTCAGGCGAACTTAAGCTATACGAGTGGCTACAAGATGAGAAAAACAAAGACCTAGATGAGATCAGAAAGTGCCTTGGTAGAATGCTCTTTAGCGGTGCCGAGCAGGAAAAATCGGTAAGCTCGTTAAGCGGAGGCGAAAAGCACCGCCTAATGCTTAGCAAGATCATGCTTGACCGCGGAAACTTGCTGATCTTAGATGAGCCAAACAACCACCTTGACCTTGAGGCTATCATCGCTCTTGGCGAGGCGCTTTATAAATTTAACGGCAACGTAATCTGCATAAGCCACGACAGGGAGCTCATTGATGCGTTTGCAAACCGCATTATCCACCTTAAAGGAGATGGCGAGATAGTGGATTTTAAAGGAACATTTGAAGAGTATATGCAGCAGCTTGAGGCTGGAGTTTAAGTACATGATAAAGGTTTTATTCGTATGTCACGGAAACATCTGCAGAAGCACGATGGCGGAGTCTTTATTTACACACATAGTTACGAGGCATGGTTTAGCGAGCAAATTTGAGATAGCTTCGGCAGGCACAAGCAGTGAAGAGATAGGCAATCCCGTTCATCACGGCACACAATCTAAATTAAAAGAAAAAGGCGTAGCGGTAGTATCACACAGAGCCGTTCAGATGAAAAAGAGCGATATAGACTACTACGACCACATAATCGCAATGGATACGGCAAACATCAGAAATATCGAGCGTATCGCAGGGTATAAAAGCTCAAAAGTTGCAAAGCTGCTTTCGTTTGCAGGCTCTAGCGATGATGTCGCCGATCCTTGGTACACAGGGGATTTTGAAACCACATTTAAAGATATTAAGATGGGACTTGAGGGGTTTTTGTCTACTTTAAAATTTTAGGCTAAATTGCTTGGTTTTAGCCTAAAATTCATGCACCGCCTAAGGCTAGACGATGCATGAAATTATCTATTTTGCAGCCTTAGCTTGCTCGTTAAGATACGGTATCAAGTAGCCATAGCCCTCTTTTTCCATATCCTCTTTTGGGATAAATTTAAGAGCAGCGCCGTTGATGCAGTATCTTAGACCACCCTTATCTCTTGGACCATCGTCAAAAACATGCCCAAGGTGCGAATCAGAAAGACTTGTGCGCACTTCAACCCTTCGCATACCGTAGCTATTATCAGCCACTTCGCCAAGCAAAGAGCCGTCTATCGGCTTAGTAAAGCTTGGCCAACCCGAGCCTGAATTGAATTTATCATAAGATGAAAATAGCGGCTGTCCGTTAGTTATATCTACAAATATCCCTTCCCTTTTTTCATCATTTAGTTCGCTCGTAAAAGGTCTTTCCGTAGCCGAGTTTTTAACTACGTCATAAGCCAGATCGCTAAGCTCGCTTTTAAGCTGTGCATCGTTTTTATTTTGATAACTTTTTAGCTTATCCATATCCATTTTCGCTTCTTTCTTTTTACTGCTTAGCACCGCGTCTTTTGGAGGTAAGCTCTCAAATGTCACGTGGCAGTATCCGTTTGGATTTTTAGTTAAGTAGTCTTGATGATACTCCTCTGCTTTGCTGATATTTTGCAGCGGCATAACCTCGACAACTATAGGCTTACTATACTCTTTTTGCTTTTCTTTTATAAAAGCTAAAATTTCAGCCTCGTCCTTTGGATCGGTAAAGTAAATTCCCGTTCTGTACTGAGTTCCGCGATCATTTCCCTGCTTATTTAAGCTAGTCGGATCAATCGTATAGAAAAAATACTTAAGCAAATGCGGCAAATCGATAACATACTCATCATACTCGACATATACGGCTTCAGCTGCATTTGTGTTGCCGTAGCTTACTTGCTGATAGCTTGGATTTGGTACTTTTGAATTCGCGTAAGCGACATACGTATCTTTGACTCCTGGAAGCTGCTTAAGATAAGCCTCCGTCCCCCAGAAGCACCCTCCCGCTAAAACTATAGTTTTATTTCCCATTTCGGCTCCTTTTGCCCATGTTGATACGGCTGTAATAAGCAAAGCCGCAACGATTTTTTTAATCATTTTCTCTCCTCATTTCTAATTTTATTTTGAAATGATATATTAGATTTGTAAAGCTAGTGTTAAATTTATATAACAATTTTATTTGCAAAGAGCGGCAAGGCTAGAAATTTAAACTCCTCAATCTCAAAAACAGTTGCAAATTCATAAAATTTACTCATCTCTTCTTCGTTAAATTTAGCCGTCCATATCGCACCGCTACTGTTAAATTCACGCTCGAATTCGTTTAAATTTTGAGAGCTAAAAAAATGCTCAAAGCGAGACATCAAAGCAAAAGGAGTATAAAATTTACACTCGTCTTTAAACTCAAATTTTTTAAGCTCCGCTTCGTTTATTGCTAAATTTACGGCCGAGCTATAAGCTCTTACAAGCCCGCCCGTGCCAAGCTTGATCCCGCCAAAATAGCGCACTATAAACACGCCTGCATTTATCAAATTCGCTCCTCGCAATGCGTTTAAGCTAGGCGCTCCACTCGTGCCTTTTGGCTCGCCGTCATCGCTTTGATTTTCTACGATTTGACCGTATTTATTTAGCTCGCGGTAAGCCCAGACTATATGCACGGCTTTTGGATGCTCAGTTTTAAGGCGCTCATGGACTGATTTAAACTCGTTAAGCGGCACAAGATAGCTTAAAAATATAGATTTTTTGATCTCGCTTTTAGCGGTGTAAATTTCAGATATTGTCTGCATAGCGGGTGAATTTCCTAAAAATTTTAGTTGATTTTAGCAAATTTGTAAAATTTAAAGAAGTTAAAAAGAGCAAAGAGAGCGGAAAATCCGCTCAAATTTAGCAAAATTATTTGCGAGTAGTTGCATCAGGAGTAAATAAAGGCTTATTCATAAGCTTAAAGTCGGCTATGAATTTTTGCCCTTTCTCGCCTGTTATCCACTCGATAAATTTATTTGCATTTTCTACGTCAGTTTTTGCGCAGTGTTTAGGATTTACGGCGATTACGGAGTAGAAATTTTTAAGATCGTCATCGCCTTCATTTACGATTACAAGCGACGGATCGTTTTTCATGTTCGCTTCATATTTGATATATGTGCCGCGATCGGTAAACGTAACGCCTTTTTGCTCGGCAGCCGCATTTATAGTAGCTAGCATGCCTTGACCTGTTTGAGCGTACCAAGCGTCTTTTTCAGGAACTTCGCCTGCAACTTTTTTCCAGATGCCTTTTTCTTTATTATCGGTGCCTGATTTATCGCCGCGTGAGAAAAATTTAATGCCCTCAGCCTTAATCATCTCAAAAGAGCCTTTTATGTCTTTACCCTGAAATTTAGGCGCGATTGATTTATCGGCGATTAAAACGAAGTCATTATACATAACAGCCTTGCGCTCAACACCAAAGCCTTTTTCAACGAATTCTTTTTCAACCTTTGGCGAATGCACGAAAAGTATGTCGGCATCGCAGTTCTCGCCAAGTTTAAGTGCCGCTCCCGTGCCTACGGCAGTCCATTTTAGATCCACTCCCGTTTCAGCCTTATAAGCAGGATAGATAGCATCTAGCAAGCCAGTATTATCGGTACTTGTCGTAGTAGCCATCACAAGATCTCTATCAGCGGCAAAAACAGCAGATGCAACAACAAGTGAGCTTAAGATTAACTTTTTCATTTTTCTCCCTTTAAAATTTTAATAAAGATGTGCTATCATAGCAGATTTTAAATAAATTTAAATCAAATTTGGGAAATTAATTTTGGATTACATCTTAGAGGGGATAATATCCGCCTTCGGCTTGCTTTTAAATGGCGATGCAGAGACTTATTCGGCGATTAAGGCGACACTTTATACATCAAGCATATCGATCATGCTTGCTATCATCTGCGGATTTCCTATCGGCTTTATTTTGGGATTTTACAACTTCTTCGGAAAGAAATTTCTAAGACTTCTAAGCGATACGGCTCTAGCAGTGCCGACGGTCGCTATCGGACTTATACTTTATGCTTTTATCTCAAGACACGGTCCGCTTGGAGAATTTGGACTTTTATTTACGCTAAAAGCCGTCATGCTGGGGCAGTTTGTGCTAGCTATGCCTATTGTTGTTTCGCTAACGGCAAGCGTTATAGAAAATATGGAGCGCAAACACTATCTTACGCTAATGAGCTATCGTTTGAGCAAATTTAAGCTCATTCTAGCCGTTCTTTACGAGCTTAGATACTCGCTTCTTGTAGTTTTTGCAACCGCTTACGGCAGGATCGTGGCCGAAGTGGGCGTTGCGATGATGATAGGTGGAAACATCAAGTGGTTTACCCGAACTATAACCACGGCGATATCGCTTGAAACAAACAAGGGCGAATTTTCTATGGGTATCGCTCTTGCTTTGGTGCTGATTTTTATCGCATTTGCCGTAAATTTAACTACTCACCAGCTAAAAAGACTTGACAAATGATAAAGCTTAAAGGCGTGCTCGTAAAATACGAAAACAACATCGTGCTCGATATAAAAAATTTAGAGCTTCAAACAAGAGGTATAACCGCACTTATGGGCAACAACGGAAGCGGCAAAAGCACGCTTATAAGAGTTGTGTCCTTTCTTCAAAAGCCAAATTCGGGCTATGTGGAAATTTGGAAAGAAAGCAAGCCTAGTCTAAAAACCCTGCGTCAAATTTCAGTGCTTTTTCCCGAGCCCATGCTTCTTAAAAGAGGCGTGAGGCAAAATTTTGAATTCGCGTTAAAAAGTAGAAATTTAGAGCGCGAATTTAACCAAAGAGTTGGCGAAGCGCTAGAGCTTGTAGGGCTTGATGATAGCTTTTTGGATAAGAAAAATTATGAGTTAAGCTCGGGTCAAACTCAGCGCATAGCGTTTGCTCTCGTGCTTGCTTTGCGTTCAAGGCTAAATTTACTTGACGAGCCGACAAATAGCGTAGATCTAGCCACTTCAAAGCTGTTTGGCAAAGCCGTAAAATATCAACACGAACAGTATAAAAGCGGCTTTATAATCGCAAGCCACGATGAAAAATGGCTAAGCGCAATCGCACAAGATAGCGTGTTTTTGCACAGAGGTAAGGTAAGCGAATTTGAGATAAAAAACATATTTGAAAATCAAAACGGCTTTTTAAATTTTGGCTCCGAAGTTAAATTTGCATTGCCGCAAGCTCTAAAAAACGCAAACAAAATCGCAATCAATCCAAACAAGATAATATTAAGCAAAGAGCCTTTTGTCGGTAGTTTTAGCGGACTCTTGCACTCCGTTTCCATTATCTACGGCACATCTCTTTTGGTTAAGGTTAAAATCGGAGATTTCCTTATAAAAGCGGTCGTTAGTAGCGAAAATTTTATAGGAAATAAACTAACAACAGGCGAAAATGTATATTTTGGCTTTAGCGATGAGGCATTTTTGGATATAGAATAAATTAAAAATTTATAAATTTCTTGATATGATAATGATTTTTAAATTAATAAGGTTAAAAATCGAAAATGGACTCAAAAATTTCAAGAAATTTGGCTATGAAAATCCTTGCGATGATAATTTTAGGGGCTATTTATAGCGGCTCAAGCATACTGATACTATTTTTTATCAACAAATACCTACTAACCTTAACTCAAAAAAACGCTCTTGTTTTGGCTAGCTTCTTTGGGCTTTTGGCTGCATTTTTGATCTCTTCGATACTTTCTCGCATAGCGCTGTCTGCTATCGGTCACAACTTCGTCTTTGATATGAGAATGCAGATAATAAAGCGAATTTTAGACACTCCCAATCAAAAAATAGCCGCCATAGGAAAGTCGAATTTATTAGCCTCGCTTTCAAGCGACATCATAAGCCTTACAAACGGATTTACGAGGATTCCGGACATCATACAAGGAAGCTTGATCATATCCTTTGCGAGCTTTTATATAGCCTACTTGTCGCATGAAATTTTTCTTTTTTTGCTTATTTGGATGAGCGTTACGATATTTATTAGCAACGCTTCTATGAAAAATATCTATAAATACTACGGACTTCACAGACAAAACGAAGATACGTTATACAAAGACTACCAAACCAGCATAGAAGGGCACAGGGAGCTAAGCCTAAATTTAAAAAGAGCAAAAAAGCTTTACAATGACAGATTCGTGCCAAACGCCAAGGATCTTCGCTCAAATATCATAAAAGCTGAAATTTACTCATCGTTTGCCAGCAACTGGATCAGTGCTATGATGCTAGGCGCCATAGGAGCGGTTATTTATATCTGTCTTGCGTATCAAGTTACGACTTTGCAAGATGCTATAACGATAGCCTTAACCATACTATTTTTAAGAGCGCCGCTTATGATGGTTGTCTCAAGCATTCCGAGTCTTTTTAAATCAAAAATAGCCTACGAAAAACTAAAAAAGCTTGATCTAACCAAATACGAAGCGGAATTTAGCATGAGTGAAAATTTCCCGCAAAGCTGGGGCAAGCTAAGTTTAAAAAATATAAATTTCAAATACGACATAAACGACGAATTTGGCTTACATGATATAAATTTAGAGATAAACAAAGGCGAAGTGGTATTTCTGGTGGGTAAAAACGGAAGCGGCAAATCAACTCTTTTTATGATATTAGCAGGACTCTTAAAGCCAAATAGCGGAGAGATGTATGTGGATGATCTGCTTATCACAAAAGAGAATTTAAAAGCCTATGCAAATACGATAAGCGCCGTATTTAGCGACTTTTATCTATTTGATGAGGTCTTAAGCGATGATGATAAATTTATAGACGAACTTCTTAAAAAGATGTTTTTAGATAAAAAAGTAAGCATAAAAGACGATAAATTTAGCACCCTAAACCTCTCTCAAGGGCAAAGAAAACGCCTTGCTATGGTTGCGGCACTACTTGAAAAACGCAAATTTATCATACTTGACGAGTGGGCCGCCGATCAGGATCCGCAGTTTAGAAAGATGTTTTATAAAGAAATTTTAAACGAACTAAAACAGGACGGCTACACTGTTTTTGCCATCAGTCATGACGATGCTTATTTTGAATGTGCGGATAAAATTTACAGCATAGAAAACGGAAATTTAAGTCAAATAAAATAATTTTTGATTTTAATTATTAATTAAATTCTATTTTGTTACTATTGAGTAATTTTTTAAATTTTAAGGAGTGTTAATGAAAGAAAGAGCGATCGAGCATATGAACTCAGATCACATGGAAACCGTTATTGCGTTTTGCAAGAAATTTGGTTCTTTTAAAGATGTAAGCAACGTAAAACTAACCGATATGAACGAAGACGGACTTATTATCACATGTGATCAAGGTGAAGTTTTTGCGCCGTTTTTACAAAAAGTGGTTAATGGAAATTATAAAGACGAGATAATGGCTCTTTATAGAAGCCTTGATGTAGGAAGCGGGCTTGAAAAGATCGAAAAAGGCGTTATCGAACTTATCGACTCTCTAAAAACGGTTATCGTTTCAAGCGTGCATAGCAACATGCAATGTGTCGGCTCATATACGCCGTTTGTAAGAATTAATGAAGATATATACATCTGCCTAAGTTCGGTTGCCGAGCATTACCACTCGATAAAGGCAAACCCTGATAAAATTTCTTTGCTTTTCATAGAAGATGAAAGCTCTGCAAAAACGATATTTGCAAGAAACCGCTTAAGCATAAAAGGTGAAGCTAAATTTGTAGAAGACGAAGCACTTAGAAATGAAATTTTTGATAAACTTGCCGAGAAAAACCCAAAAGAATCAGCTATCAAACAGCTTAGAAATATGGCAGATTTTTATATCATAAAAGTTGATCTAAAAGAAGGCAGATATGTAAAAGGATTTGGCGCAGCGTATAATTCAAACGGTCTTAAACTAAGCCAGGCTGCAGGAGAGAGCAATCCTCACCAAAAAAACCCGCACGGACACAATCCTCACGGCGCACACAACCCACACCAAAGACAACACTAAAAATCACTTTCTATAAAACATAGTCGCTAAATTTAGCGACTATATCTCTTTCGGCCTAGTTTTTAAATTTAATAAAATTTATAAAATATTAATTATTCAAAAAATATACTTTTTTCATAATACAATATTGATTTTAATTATCGATTAAGTAATAAAGTTATAATATTACTACTAAATTTTATATTTGTTCTAAATAAAATAACTATATTTTAAAATACTAATTACACAATAAGGAGCAAAAATGTATGACAAAAAAGAGGTAGGCTTAGTAAAAGCGGTCATCATCACGTCTTTTGTGACTACGATAAGCTTATATGGCTCGGGCGAACAAATTACGAAACTCAACAAGACTATCGTAACCTCAACAGGCTTTGAAACCCAACTCAAAGACGAGGTAAAAAATGCATACATCATCACAGCCGACGAGATTAAGGATAGAGGGTATACAAGCGTATCCGAAGTGCTTGAAAGAGCGCCCGGAGTATATATATCAAATGCGGGAATATTTGGCGAAGAAGAGATAGATATGAGAGGTCAAGGACCTTATGCAAAAACCAATGTCAAAACACTAATTAACGGAGTGAATCTAAATACTCTAAAAGCGGGACATGGAAGTATAGCTACGCCGTTAAATTTAATAGCGGTTGAGGATATAGAAAAGATCGAGATAATACCAGGAGGCGGAGCAGTTCTATACGGAGGAGGAACTGCGGGTGGCGTTATAAACATTATCACAAAGAAAAAACCTAGAGATTTTTACGCTAACGCCTCATCTAAAATCGCTTCATACAACTATAAAGATGCAGTTATCGGTATAGGCGGACTCGTAAACGAAGATCTGTTTTTAAAATTTAGTGCAAAAGGCTTTGATTCCAAAAGATATAAAAGAGGCGAAGAGACAAACGGATACTATCTAAACGGCGGTATCACTTATCAGATAAACGATAATCAAAGTATATCTATAACTCCTAGCTTTTACTCTCAAAAATATGAAAATCAAAGCGGAGCTCTTACAAAACAGCAAGTAGAGCAGGATCGTCGCCAATCAAGTAGACCTGAAGCTCCGCAAACTTATAAAAAATTTGATATCACGCTTGATTACTCTTTAAAACTTAGCGATAACTACGAAATCAACTTTATGCCTTACTATTTACACACCAAATTTGAGCAAAACGGAAAAAATATAATCAAATTTTCGGATAAAAAAATAGGTGCGAATTTAAAAAATAGACTTACTTACGACAGAGGCGAGTTTATTTTCGGATACAACTACGAAGATATATATGACAAGCTATCTCAAAAAGACGAATTAGGAAAAGAGATCCACTCGGTATATTTTTTAGAAAAGCATAATTTTACAGATATGCTATCTTTAAATTTGGGCGCCAGATACGAAAGAGCCTCCTATGACGTAAAAAGACCCGAAAGCAAAGGTGCCATAAAAAGACCTATGTTTCATGCTAGCAAAAATACAAATTCTTACGCATTTGAGATAACTCCAAATTTTAAGTATTCAGATACGGGAAATACTTATGTGAAATTTGAAAAAGGCTTTGTATCACCTTCTCCGCAAGAACTTGTGGACAATATCAAAATTCCCGGCGGATACGAGTATCAATTTAACAACTTAAAGCCAGAAACCTTCTATACATATGAAGTCGGATTAAAAGATATGATTTTTGATCAGTTCTTTAGTGCAGCACTGTTTTATACGGATACTACGGACATGATATTTGCCAAATGGACTCAACCGCACGGCAATCCTATGAATCCAAACATTAACTGGGAAAGAAAATATATAAATTTAGACAAGGCTAAAAGATACGGGCTTGAGCTTTATTCAGAGCAATCTTTAATAGAAAACAAGCTAAAGCTCACTCAGTCATACAGTCGTGTAACCGCCAAAGCTACATTTAAAAGAGAAAACCCAAGAACAGGGCAAACGATAACCGTAAAAGAAGAACTTCCAAACATAGCCAAGCAAAAATTTATATTTGGAGTTGATTATGCGCCTATTAAGAATCTAAATTTATATGCAGACGTAAAATATCTTTCAAAAATTTTAAATAATAGTAATGAAAAAATGAGTTCAAAAACGCTAGTAGATGTATCGGCAAGATATAATTTTACAAAGAATTTTTCATTAGTAGGCGGTATTAAAAATCTATTTGATAAAAAACACTACATATACTATGACACTACCGCAGAAAGAGGAAGAGGCATTTACCACCCTGCTCCGGAGCGAAATTACTACGTAGAGTTTAAATATAACTACTAACAAATTTAGGCGAGTAAACCGGCTCGCCTAAACTCTCTTTGTAAGATAATTAAAATATTGATTTTAATTATCGATTAATAAATTTGATGATACAATTTTTTTCCGTAAATTTCATAAAAAACAATTTAAGACAACAAAACCGCAACTATAAAGTGTGTGTTTAACATATCTTGCGCGGTATTAAATATATAAAAATAAAAGTAGATAAAAACAGTTCAAAATAGACAAGGAGAGAAAGGTGTTTAAAAAAATCACAACCATTAGTATTGTCGCGGTAGCCGCTCTTTACGGCTCTGATGTAAATACAAGACTTGATAAGACCGTTATCACGGCTACTGGCTTTGAGAGTCCTTTAAAGGATGAGGTAAGAAACGTATCGATAATAACCTCCCAAGAGATAGAAAACAGAGGCTATAAAAATTTAAAAGAAATTTTAGAAAAAGCTCCCGGAGTTAGCTTCAACGGCAAAACTGTAGATCTTAGAGGTCAAGGAAGCAAGGCAAACACATCTGTTAAGGTGCTTTTAAACGGTGTTGCGATGAATATGATAGATACCACCCCTACGACTATACCTATAGATCTCGTTCCAATAGAAGATATCGAACAAATAGAAATCATACCGGGCGGTGGAGCCGTGCTGTACGGAAGCGGAACCAGCGGAGGAGTTATCAATATCATAACAAAACAAAAATCCGTAAAACCATACGCAAACATATCTACCAAAATAGCCTCATACTCATACAAAGATCTAAATTTAGGCGTTGGCGGGAATGTAACGCAAGATCTATTTTTAAAAGCTACCGCCAAGGCGTTTGATGAAAAGGGCTATAGATATGACGAGAAAAACAAAGGTCACTACGCCTCTTTTGGATTAAATTACAAAATTTCAGATAACCAAAGCATAGTTTTTAACCCAAGCTATTTTAAGGCCAAAACTTACGGGGTGCCAACTTTATCCGCAGAAGAGATGGCTATAAATAGACGACAAGCGGGAGGGGAATCAACCCTAACCACAAGCAAAAGACTAAATTTTGACGCAGACTATGCGATTAGATTTAATGATAAATTCGATATGCACATCATGCCTTATTATCAAGACGTGAAAATTCTTCAAGACGGTTTTCATATGAAAGATAAAAAAACCGGAGCAAACGTAAAAACAAGATATAACTACGGTAGCGGCGAACTTATAGCAGGTTATGATTACTTAAATAACGAAGGCTACAGGATGATAAACGTCAATGTTAAAACGCCTATGTTTTCAAGAAATCAACTTACCGTATTTGATATGCAAAAGCAAACCCACTCTTTATATCTGCTTGAGAAACATAACTTCACCGACATCTTTTCTCTAAGTGCAGGAGCGAGGTTTGAAAGAGCAGATTATGATGTAATAAGAGATGTTAGTGTAGCTATGAGTAGGGGCGGTAGAACTATAAATACAAAAGACTACTTAAAAGTAGGAGACGATAAAAACAACTACGCCTATGAGATAACGCCGAATTTTAAATATTCAGATAGCGGAAGTGTTTATTTTAAATTTGAGCGCGGATATATATCTCCGGGACCAAATCAACTTATAGATAAGCTTGGGCCAAACGGACCTTATGTCTTAAACAATCTTAAATCAGAAACATATCATGGATATGAGCTTGGACTTAAAGATCTTATTTTCGGAAATTTCTTTAGCGCGACTCTTTTTTTAACGGATACCAAAGATGAAATTTTAACAGTCTCTCTTGGAAGAAACGTTAGCGACGGATGGAATTTTAAAAATATAGACAAGACCAGAAGATATGGAACCGAAATTTATTCAGAACAAGAATTTGGAAAATTTAAGCTAAAAGAGAGCTTTTCGTATGTAAATGCAAAGATCAAAACAGGCAAAAATTCAGGACGCAAAGTTCCTTTAGTGGAAAGAAGCAAATTTGTAATAGGAGCCGAGTATGAACCTATTAAAAACTTAAATTTTTCAACCGACTTTAAATATCTATCAAGCTCTCTTGATGCAAACTATGACAAGATAGACAGCAGGAAAATTGTTGATGTGGGTTTAAGCTATAAATTTACAAAGGGAATTTTAGTGTCTGCGGGTATAAAAAATTTATTTAATGAAAAATATAATTATACTCAAAGCAAACAAAACAACTCTTACGACCCTGCTCCGGAGCGAAATTACTACGTAGAGTTTAAATATAACTACTAACGAATTTAGGCGAGCAAAGCAAGCTCGCTTAAATTTTACTATATATCTATAGCATATTGATTTTAATTATCGCTTAATAAATTTGATGATACAATTTTTTTGTAAATTTCATAAAACAAAGAACGGGGAACTATGATTGAGTATTTACAAACAGGCGGCATATTTATGTGGCCTATATTTTTTCTATGTGTTTTGGCTGTTGCCGTATTGCTTGAGAAAGCTTTTTACTTCACTTTTGTAGAGATAGATGCAACAAGCACATTTAAGATGAAACTTAGCAATCTCATACTAGAAGGCGATACCAAAAAGATAAGGGAATTTTGCAAAAATTACAAAAATTCGCTTGCAAAAACAACTATATTAGTTCTTGATAATATCGAAAATTTAAACTCCACAAGCAAAACTCAAGTCGAATATATCATAGAAGAAGCCGTGACCGTAGAGCTTTCAAATTTAGAAAAAAGAAGCTGGATATTAGGACTTTGTGCAAGCGCAAGCCCTCAGCTTGGACTTCTAGGAACGGTTGTGGGCATGATAAAGGCATTTGAAGGACTTAGCTCAAGCGTAAATGCTCCACTCGTAGCTATAGGCATATCAGAAGCGCTTTATACGACTGCGGCGGGACTTATAGTGGGAATTCCTTCGCTAGTGTTTCATCTAATGATAAATAAAAAGATTGATTTTATACTAAATGATTTAAACAGGCTCATAAGCTTATTTGGTAGATGCTGTGAAAGGAAATGCTGTGAAGTTTGTCCGTCGTAATAGACACAAAAGTGCTAGCATTTCTATGCTAAATTTGATTGATGTCATATTTGTCTTGCTTTTGTTTTTTATGGTAACGACTACTTTTAACAAATTCGCTCATATAGACATAGCTCTACCTCAAACAAACTCAAATTTGGAAGAAAATAAAGATGACGTGGTTCAGTTATTTTACTTGCTTGACGAGAGTTTGATACTTAAGATAAATGAGGTCGAAAAAACGCTAAATCACGAAAATTTAAAAGAGGAGATTTCGAATTTAAGCCCTTCTCAAAAGAAAAACATAACTTTAAATGCGGACGAGGCTATAAACTACGGCAAAGTAGTTGATGTGATATCAAATTTAAAAGACGCAAACGTCCAAAACGTAGAGCTTAATATCAAAAAGAAAAACTGATCAAAAAGGATAAACAAAGTGCTTAATAAAATTATCGTATCAAATACACCTGTATATAAATACAATACCCAAACCAACCACTTAGAGTTTAAATATGCTTACTAAAACCAAGATGAGTATCGTTCTTGCGATACTCACCCTTATTCTTTGTATCATATCACTAAGCATAGGCGGAGCCGATATCAGCCAAAGCGATATCATAAATTTCTTTCTTGGCAAAGAGATAGATGAGATCAAGCAGACTATATTAGTAGAACTTAGGCTTCCTCGCTTGATTATGGCGCTTTTAATAGGCATGCTTCTTGCAAGCTCAGGCGTAGTCGTTCAAAGCGTATTTTTAAACCCGCTTGCAGATCCATACATCATAGGAATAGCGGCTAGTGCTACATTTGGTGCTGTTATAGCCTATCTTTTTAAGCTACCTGACATATACTATGGAATTTTTGCCTTCATTAGCTCGGCGATACTTTCTATCATCATTTTTAAACTATCCAAAAAAGGCAAATCAATAGCCACTCTTTTAATCATAGGCATAGCCTTCGCCTCTTTTTTAGGTGCTTTTACATCTTTTGCAGTCTATCTAATAGGAGAAGATAGCTTTAGGATAGTAGCTTGGACAATGGGGCATCTAAGCGGTGCTACCTGGGAGAGAATTACATATATCATAATACCGCTAGCGTTTTCAATGTCATATTTTTATCTAAAAAGATTTGAGCTAAACGTCATTTTAAGCGGAGATGAAGAGGCTCAAAGTCTTGGGGTTGATATAGAAAAGACTAAAAAAATTTTACTCATCGTCTCATCTTTAGCTGTTGGCTTCTCAGTCGCTTTTACAGGAATGATAGGCTTTGTAGGACTTATCATTCCTCACATATTAAGAATGCTGCTAAAAACTTCAAGCAATGCAGTCTTAATCCCGGCTTCAGCGTTTACGGGCGCGTTTTTTCTTTTGGCATGCGACACGATAGGCAAAAGCGTGCTAAATCCTATCGAAATTCCCATAGGAGTTGTAACTGCGTTTTTCGGTGCACCGTTTTTTCTATTTTTAGCGATTAAATCAAAGCAAGGTATAGTCTGATGAGTGTGGTTGTTGAGAATTTAAATTTTACTTACGGCACCAAAGAGATACTAAAAGACATAAGCTTAAGTGCTAAAAATGGCGAATTTATAGGAATTTTAGGTCCAAACGGATGCGGCAAATCAACTCTTTTAAAAAACATCTTAAGAGTACTTGCACCAAAAAGCGGCATAGTGCAAATCAGCAACAAAGCCCTTAAAGACTACTCACTTAAAGAGCTTGCCAAGACTCTTGGATTCGTTCCTCAAAAGTCCGTTCTCTCAATGCCTCTTTTAGTTGAAGATATCTTGCTTATGGGGCGTTTTTGTCATCTTAAAAGCCAATTTTCAGGATACGGCAAAGAGGATAAAAAGAAAGTCGAAGAAGTAATGGAGCTACTTGATATATCGCACTTTGCAAAACGTATCGCGCACTCTTTAAGCGGTGGAGAATTTCAAAGAGTTTTGCTGGCGCGTGCACTTGTAAGCGAGCCGAAAATTTTACTTTTAGACGAGCCTACTTCGGCACTTGATCTAAACTACGCAATTGAGATTATGAAAATTTGCACTAAGCTTACCAAAGAGCTAAATTTACTATCTATAATGGTTTTGCACGATCTGAATTTAGCATCGATGTTTTGCGATGAAATTTTGATGCTAAAAGATGGAAAAGTAAGATATAAAGGCGCTCCAAAAGAGCTTTATACGAAAGAAATTTTAAAAGAAATTTACGGTCTTAACTGTGATGTAATCGAATATAAAAATAACCCGTTTGTGGTTGCATTAAAGGATTAATATGAAAAAAATATTTGTAGTTTTAGCTATATTGGCAAGCTTTATAAACGCCAAAAAGTTGGTCGTACTCGACCCTGCCGTTGTTGAGATTATTTATATGCTTGAAGCGGAAGATCAGATAGCCGCTATCTCAAATTTATCTATGTCAAAAATTTGGCCCGAAGAAAAGACTTCCAAACTAAAAACGGTAGGCACTTATACAAAGCCGAATTTAGAAAAGATAGTCGAGCTAAAGCCTGATCTTGTTATCGTTAGTTTTCACTCGGTAGATATACAAGACAGCCTTAAAAAGCTAAATTTACAAACCATTACCCTAAAAGCGGATAGCGTTAATGACATCTATCACAATATCGAGGAAATGGGCAAAATAACAGGCAAAGAGGCAAAAGCAAAAGAGGTAATCGAAGGCATAAAAGCTAAATTTAAAAGCTTTGAAGATCCGAATTTAAAAGACAAAAAAGTAGTTTCGCTATTTTCTTCAACTCCGATGATGGCATTTACGTCAAAAACTCTAGCAGGAGATATGCTCAAACAGCTTGGTTTTGTAAATGTAGCTGACGGACTAGAAGGCGCAACTCCTGTAATTTCGCCTGAATTTATACTATCTTCAAATCCTGATTTTATAGTCATCATAGGCGGAATGGGCGGGGATAGCGACTTCTTAAAAACAAATCCCGTGCTTGCTAAAACAAATGCGGCTAAAAACAATAAAGTCATAACCGTTCCTTCTTCGCTCTTGCTTCGCGGAACGCCTCGCATAGGAGAAGGTATAGAAAAGCTTTATGATATGCTTACAAAATAAAAAAGAAGAGTAATTATGCGCTACTTTATAATCTCTTTGGCGATTAATATCGCTATTTTGTTTATACCGCTAAAATCGGATGAAATTCTTTCAAAAAAAACCGAGGAAAACAAAGAGATAAAAGTAGTGCTAAATTTACAAAAAGAACAACCAAAACAGGCTGAAATTTTGCCAGAGCAACCCCAGTCGCAACCTGAAATTCTTGAGCCTGATTTCAAGCCAAATATAGACCATGAACCTATTGTGGAGCCTGAAATTTTGCCCGAACCCGTTACCGAGCCTGAGATCAAGCCTAAACCAAATCCCGAAATCAAAAAGGCTGAAAAACCAAAAGATATAAAAAAGCCAAAGCCTAAAAAGCAGATCAAAAAACCTGAAAAAAAGATAGTAGAAGAGATAAAAGAGCTTACTGACACACCTATGATACAAGAGCCTGCGCCACCCGTAGAGCAGCCGCAGCCCTTGTATGTGCCTCAAGCCAAAGAATCAAATATAGACAAAGAGAGCTACTGCAAAGAAAATATCGGCTTTAGGGTCTTAAAAGAGCCAAGAGCGGATTATCCTAAAAAGGCGATTATGCTTAGACTTAAGGATACTTTTTATGTTGAAGTTGATTTTAAGGTTACAAACGGCGATATCCAGATAGTCTCCGTAAGAGGAAAAAATAAAATTTTTAACGACGAAGCGGCAAAAATCACAAAAGAAATGCAGATATCGGTACTAAAAGATATCAATCACTGCATCATAACCAAACCTTACGAATTCAAAATAAAGGATTAAAAATGTTTAAAGAGCGCGTAAAAGGACATCACACGGGAGGCGGAGGCAGACCGATACCTGCAAGCGAGGAGGAGCTTTTTTCATTTTTACAAGGATCTCCCAAGCAAAAAGAAGGCGTGATATACTTTCATATCCCGTTTTGCGATAATATCTGTTCGTTTTGCTCGATGAATCGCAGCAAACTTGACGGCGAGCTTGACACTTATACGGAATTTTTGCTAAGCGAAATCGAAAAATACGGAAATTTCCCATATCTAAAAGAAAAAAGCATAGAGTCGGTTTATTTTGGCGGAGGCACTCCGACGACATTAAAAGAGCGCCATTTAGAGCCTATCATAAACGCTATACATAAAAATTTTAAAATTTCTTCCACCTGCGAATTCAGCCTTGAGAGCACTCTGCACAACTTAAATCTAAAAAAGCTCAAGCTGCTTGATAGCCTTGGAGTAAATCGCTTTAGTATAGGCATTCAAACCTTTAGCGACAAGGGAAGAAAGCTTCTAAATAGAGTTTACGGAAAAGATGACGCTATAAAAAGACTTAGCGAAATTCGCCAAAATTTCGATAAATTCGTCTGTATAGACATCATTTATAACTACCCGAATCAAACAGTAGATGAAGTGCTTGAAGACGCACGCCTCATAAAAGAGCTTAAGATAGATAGCTCAAGCTTTTATTCGCTGATGTTTCATGAAGGCTCCGTGCTGTCTAAGGAAATTTCGTCTGATTACTATGACTTACAAACCGATAAAAAGCTTCATCACGCTTTTGCAAATTCACTTCTTGAAAGCGGAGATTACGAAGTTTTAGAACACACAAAGATAAACCGAAAAAACAGAGACGAGTATAAATACATCCGTCTTTCACACAAAGGCACGGATATATTGCCTATCGGTTTTGGAGCAGGCGGAAAGATCGGCGAATTTAGCATGTTTGCGATGAATAAAGAGCGCAAAATGATATCCAAAACAACCGAAAATCAAAGAAAATTCGGTAAATTTATGAGTATGTTTCAGTATCCAAGCGTAAAATTTAACGACATAAGCGGTTATATCAGCAACGAAACTCTTAGCGAGCTTAAAGAGCTATTTAAAAAATGCGAAGAGCACGGATATATGAGCGTAGATGAAAAAGGTATAAAATTAAGCATAGACGGCGTATTTTGGGGAAATACAATCTCAAAAGAGATATCGACAATAGCAAGAAAGGATTTTGAATGAAAAAAATTGTAGTTTATAGCTCGCTAACAGGAAATACACGAAAAGTAGGCGAAGCGATAGCGCAAGAGATCGGCTGTGAAGCGGTTAGCTTTGAAGATGAGAGAGTTAAAGACTTAAGCGAATTTGACTTCGTGGGAGTTGGATTTTACGTCGATAAGGGCGGTCCCGATGCGCATTTTAAACGCTACATAAAAGAAAAAATCAAAAACAAAAACGTCGGGCTTTTCATAACTCTTGGAGCCGAGCCTGAAGGCGAGCACGGTATCAAAATGCTTGAGGTCGGTAGAGAAATTTTAGAGCAAAACGGCAATAAAATCATGCGAGAATTTATCTGTCAAGGCGCAATCGATCCAAAACTGATAGAGCAGATGCGAGAAATGGCTGCCAAAGCAGGTGATAAAGCGCTTCATCCTATCACTCCGGAACGTGAAGCAAGATGGGCGGCTGCGGCAAGCCATCCTGATGAAAAGGATATCTCTAATGCAAAGGCGGCTTTTAGAGGGGTTTAAGCACAATATTTATTTGTATAACGGGCGGATAACCGCCCTACTTCTTAAAAGACTACTCAAATATATTAAATTTATACCCAAGTTGTAGCCAAAGCTCGTTTTGATCGGTTTTTGTAACCTTGTTTGCAGCGTCGTAGTTTTCTCTTTCAAGCTCGACATAGGTTACCGATGCGGACAAGCCTTTAACTTGAGGAATGTTATAGCTTGCTATTGCAGCCCAGCCTTCTATATCCATTCTTTCGCCTTTTTTAGTCGCGCCAGCATTTACGTTAGGAGCGTCTTGCTCGCCTTTTACGTACTGAAACGAGGTTTTAAGGCCGTTTAGCCCTATAGCGCCAAAATCATATCCAAGTATAAATTTGTGAGTATCCATGCCAGCAAAACCGGTAAATACGAAAGGTCCGCGAATAGGCAAGAAAGTGTATGATCCAGGACCGTTTCCAACACCAAAGAGTAAAGCGTCATCATCGCTTACCGTTGTATATGCGTAGCTCGCGTTAAATCCTGCCAGATCGTAAATTCCGGCTCTAAATCCAAGCATGTCGCCTTCGTAGTTTAAATTATCAAGCGTATCGGTAGTGCGAGAGCCTTTGTAGTTTGCATCAAAACCCAAGCTAAATAGCTCAAGAGGGAATTTTAGATTCATTTCGGCTAAAAATAAATTTATATCGCCTTTTGCGCTTGGTTTTGCTTCTAGATCAGTTACTCTTGCATAAGCACCCGTTAGCTTTAAATTTTCCATAGGCTCGTTTATGATAGCGCCCGTAAAGATGTTGTCAAATTTAAACGCTACCGGCCCCATACCGCCTATGATGGTTTTATCCTTAAATTTAGGTGCATGACCATTTTTGTGCCCTGAAACTACAGCACTTCTACCTTGAAATTTATAATACCAACCGCCTATTAAAGTCGTATTTGGTAGCGACTTGTCTCTTATGGTAAGACCCTCGAAGGCCTCTTTAAAAGCACGAGTGTAGTTGCCCGCTACAAGCGGAGTGTTTACGTATTGGCGACCGAATTTGATATCGGTTTGATTAAGCATATAGCCGACGTATGCTTCAGATAATGTAAAACCCTCTGTTCTCCACTCTTTATCATACATTGTGTTGTTCTTTTTTTTCTCGTTGATCGGCAGTAAATTCGCCTGCCCCGTAACACCTAATCTAAAGCCGTAAAATGAACCCGTAGTATAACCAAGCTCAAATTGCACACCAAGAAGCTCTTCGTCATGCACACTACTTCTTTCGTCTTGTTGATCTACGTATGTGGCTTGAACCTTGCCGTTTAATTTGCCGCCCGTAAGAGCGTCTACAAGCGAATCAGAAGCGTTTGCAACACCAAAGCAACCTATAACTGCCGCCGCCAAACTAAGTTTAAGTAATCTCATACGAACTCCTTGTAAAAATATTTAATATAATTAATATTAAAATATAATATTAAATTTTCTGCTTAAATTATATCATACTAAAAGCTTAAAATTTGCTTTTTTAAGTCTAATTTATTATATTTTTAGCCGATAAAATCGCATTTTTAATTTTTTATAGGTGTAAATTTATATTTAAGTTTAAAGTGAGTTTTGTGTGAAATTTTCTTGTTAATTATAGATAGTTAAAATGTAAAATTTTATAAATCTTTAGCCAAATTTTAAATCGGCTAAATGATTAAATTTATACCACCGACCGCTCTTTAAGTAAGACGTAAAGCTTGATGGTTGATAAGAAAAACGTAACTATCGCAGGTCCAAGGATAATGCCCCAAAACCCAAACGTCGTAATTCCGGCAATCATTGCAAAAAAGATAAGCATCTCGTTTATCTTGGTCGGAATTCTCACCAAACGATCGTTTATAAATTTTATTATAAGAGGCTTTAAAAGCGTATCGGCAACGATGGAGATAACCACGATGTTATAAACCGCAATGACGATAGCGCCGCTTAAGTTACCGTTGGCAAATTCATAAATACTAATCGGTCCCCAAACCAAAAATCCGCCCACAATCGGTACAAGCGTAGCAAATCCGAACAAAATTCCCATTAAAAATCCGCTATATCCGTAAATCATTGCGATGATGGCGAACAAAAATCCTTGAAAAATAGTATTTATGATTATCGAGTAAAAAACTACGCTCATCACGTTAGCCACTTCGCTTAGGATGTATTCGGTATCTTCAGGCTTCATAGGAACGGCTTTTTTTAAGTATTTGATAAGATCGCTTCCGTATAGAATCGAAAAAAAGAAAAATATAATAATCATCACCATATCGACTAAAAAATTTGCACTAAATTTGCCTATTTCTGCCAAATTTGAGATGATTTTAGCCGAGATAACTTTAAAGTCGATTTCGGTAATTAGCTCTTTAAATTTAGGCTCTAGGAACTCAATTGGCGCAGGTAGCGCGAAATCATAGTTTTTAATGTAATCAATCGTATTGCTTACATAATCCATGTTAAAGCTTGCCGCGTGCTTTGCCAGCGCGATGACGGCGTAAAGAAAGGGCGCGATAAATAGCAAAAATAAAATCGCCGTAGTAAGAGCGGCGGATAGTGTTTCTCTGTGCTTTGTAAGCTTTAAAAATTTTACGTTTATGTTTGATGTCGCAACCGCCAATAGCATCGCGATAAAGATATTTAGCAAAAACGGCTTAAAAAGATAAAGCAGAAGGCAAAGCGCGAAAAATACAAATATACCAAAGAAAATTTTACTATTTTTAACCATCCATATCCTCTTTATATAAAATTTGCAAGAATTTTTAACCGACAATTAGCCATATCGGCTAAATCAGAACAATTTTAAATTTGCTTAGCATTTTAATACATAAATTCAAATTTAAACGACAAAACAAACCCACCGCCTAAAATTTTAGATTATTTGGGATAATTTCTCATAAATTTAGCCTTATAACGCAGATAAATTTATCCGTCAAAAAGCCCTTTTTCATCTTTAAATTTAAGCTTAAACGTATCGTAGCATTTTCCGCTTGCGATGCGACCTTTTGCGGTGCGCTCGATAAAGCCGTTTGCTAGCAAGTAAGGCTCTATAACGTCTTCTATCGTGCCTTCATCCTCGCTAAGTGCTGCGGCTATAGTGTTTAGCCCTAAAGGCTTGCGTTTGGCGTCAAGCAGAATTTCAAGATATTTTATATCCATTTCATCAAATCCGATCTCATTTACTCCAAGCGCGTCAAGAGCTTCTTTGGCACGTTTTTGCGAGATGATGAGCTCATCATTTACTTCGGCAAAATCTCGAATCCGCTTTAGCAGTCTAAGTGCGATTCTAGGAGTTGCGCGCGCCCTTCTTGCGACTTCAAGAGCGGCACTTTTTTCGCACTCTTTGCCAAGCTTTACCGAGGCTATTTGAACGATTCTGGCTAGCTCCTCATGGCTATAAAATTGCAGTCTAAAATCCATCCCGAAGCGATCTCTAAGCGGAGCTGAAATCATACCTGCTCGCGTCGTAGCACCAATAAGCGTAAATTTCGGCAGGTCGATCTTGATCGTTTGCGCCGCAGGTCCTGAGCCTATGATAATATCAAGCCTAAAGTCCTCCATCGCAGGATAAAGCACCTCTTCGATAGCCGAGCTTAGGCGGTGAATTTCATCGATAAACAGCACATCGCCCTCTTGTAAATTTGTAAGCACGGCTGCTAGATCGCCGCTTTTTTCTATCATCGGAGCCGCCGTCATCTTGATACTTACACCCATTTCGTTTGAGATGATGTGCGCAAGAGTGGTCTTGCCAAGCCCCGGAGGGCCGTAAAAAAGCACGTGATCAAGACACTCTCCGCGCTTTTTGGCAGCCTTGATAAACACATCTAAATTTTGCTTTATCTTTTCTTGTCCGATGTAATCTTCAAATTTTGCAGGGCGAAGCGATGTTTCAAATTCGCTTTCAAAGCTTACTTTTTCTATTTCTACGATTCTGTCCATATTTTAACTTTTTAAATTTATTAAGGTGATTTTACATTAAATTTGCTTTAAGTTGTCAAAAGGTTAAAATTTTAATCTTTTTATGCAAATTTGGATATAAAATATCCGCTTCATCAAATTTATGTCACGCCAAAACAAATGAATTTGCGATATAAAAGCCGCCTTTTTAGAGCAGGCTGGATTATAAAACGCCTTGTTTATTTATCCAGTAAATCTAGCCAAAATTTCAAGACTAAAATTTAGCCAAACGCTCCTTGATAATCTCGCACGAATTCTTATCTCCAAGCTTGCAGGCTTCTGCTTCGGATTCGTATTTATCGTAAGTTGTTTTGTCGATTTTGCCGTTTTTAAATTCTATGCCTATTGCCGCGCATGCGTCGCTGTTTAGCATCTTGCAAGCCGTAGAGTAAGAGTCGTAGGCGTAATATACATTTGACTCCACGCCATATCCGTGCTCATACATCACGCCAAGTGCGTGGCAAGCATGAGGGCTTTTGATGTAGCAAGCTTTGTCAAAAAATTTAAATGCTTTTTTATCATCTTTTGGGACGTTTTTGCCCTCGTAATACATCAATGCGAAGTTATAGCACCCTACCGCGTTATTTAGATGGCAAGCTTTGTAGTATAGATCTTTAGCCTTTTTGTGATCTTTTTCTACAGCTTCGCCCTTATCATACATAAGTCCTAAATTTGCACAAGCACTATCTTCTTTAAGCTCGCACGCCTTTGTATAAAGTTCGGCGATTTTTTTGAAATCGCGTTTTACGAGCTCACCTTTTTTATAAATAAGCGCGAGGTCAAAACATCCTGTGCCGTTATCAAGATCGCAAGCTTTACTAAAAAGCTCGTAAGCTAAATTTTGATCTTTTTTAACGCCTATTGCGTTGTAGTGCATATTTGCAAGTGCGGCACAGCCGTATCCGTCGTTTTTATCGCAAAGTTCTTTTAAAATTTCACTAGCTTTTATGTAGTCTTTTTTATCAAAAGCTTCTTTGGCTGCGTTTTTTAAATTTGTAGTAGCAAAAACTTGAGCGCCTAACAATACAGCCAAAAATAAAATTTTTATAATTTTCAATTTCTCTCCTTTTGCTATTAAATTTAGCTTTTATATTCAAATTCTTCACTTGGAAAAGCCCTTGCTTTAACCTCGTTTGCATAAGCTTTAACCGCTTCTTTTACTAAATTCGCTCCATTTAGATATCTTTTTACGAATTTTGGCTTGAACTCCTCAAAAAACCCAAGCATATCGGAAAATACAAGAACCTGCCCATCGACATCAACTCCCGAGCCTATGCCGATTACGGGTACATTTACGCTTCTTGCTATCTCTTTTGCCACGTCGCTAAGAGTGCCTTCTGCCACGATCGCAAATACTCCCGCTTCTTCAAGAGCCTTTGCGTCTTTTATCAAATTTTTCGCTTCGTCTTCCTTGCGACCCTTTATCCTGTATCCGCCCTCATACCTAACCTGCTGAGGCATAAGCCCTATGTGTCCCATGACGTTTATGCCGTTTTCGCAAAGCTTTTTTATGATAGTCGCCATATTTCTGCCGCCTTCAAGCTTGACGGCATCAACTCCGCTTTTTTGGATAAATTTGATGGCGTTTTTAAGAGCTGTTCTTTCATCGGTATAGCTACCAAAAGGCATATCGGCTACCGTCAATACTCTTTTTGTCCCATTTGCTACAGCCGTAGCGTGGTATAGCATCATATCCATCGTAGCGCTTAGAGTGTCTTTTTTGCCGTTAAAGCTCATGTTTAAGCTATCGCCTATGAGTATGATATCCACATACTCGTCAAACAGCTTGGCAAATAGCGCATCATAAGCCGTAATCATAACTACAGGTTCTAAATTTTTCTTATTTTTTATATTATTTACGTTAATTTTTTGCTCTTTTTGGCTCATTTTCCCTGCCTTTTGCGTTTATGCTTGATTAATTTTATCAAAAAAATGATACAATTGCCCTGAATATTTAAGGATGGAAGTATGGGCATATTAAAAAATCTTGAGATTGACTACTCTTATGATATCGTTGAAGAATTCCTATCTCACTACTCTTTAATGTGTGATATAATGGAACCTCTTGTCATAGGGTTAGCTAAAGAAGATAAGTATAAAAATAACATAGAGGAACTTTCAAGAATTTTTCATAATATAAAATCAGCAGCATCATTTATGAAGATTGAGCCCATTTTAAAACTTACTGTTCTAAGTGAAGAGGTTTGTTCTGAGGCTAAAGATTTAGAAGGTCCGGCAAACGATAAATTTGTCGATTGGCTTTTGATTGTAAGTGATCAGTTTGGTAAATATCGCGATGATATAGAGTCGGATTCTGAATTTTTTAGCGTTTTAAATCCTTTAGTTGTAAAAATTCCATCAAAGCTTGATGTTTGACAAAAAAATAAAAATAAACTACAATACGCGACTTTCTATGGGAGCGACTTGGCTTCGACAGGAGCAGAGCGGTCATGGTGGCACGTCGCTTTGAGCAAAGCGTAAAAAGCTCAAATTAAAATTAAACGCAAATAACGTTAAATTCGCTCCTGCTTACGCTAAAGTTGCGTAAGTTCAGTTGAGCCTTGCTTGTTTTGATACTATCTAAAAACATAAGCGAGTAACCCTAGATAGAGTAGGTTTGTAGTTTGACAAGCTTCAAGCTGAAATTTTGTCTTAGTCTGGCTTTTGGTTTTGGAAAGTGAGCCTTGTTAGATGAAAATTTCACTTTTGCTAAGCGTGTAGAGGCTGTGGTTGTTTTGTTTTTGGACAGGGGTTCGATCCCCCTCGCTTCCACCAAATTTTATTCCCCAATTTATTTCTTATATTTAATAAATTTTAAAGATAATTGCTAGATTTTATTATACAAATGTTACAAATTTACACTGATTATAAATATTTTCATTTTTAACATTTTAGTTTTTGTTTCTACTTTTGTTTTAAAAAGTTAGTATAAAGTTTTATATCTTAATGATTTTAAGATGTCTTTTTAAACTATAAATAATAATATAAATCACTATCTAAGTTAATTAAACAAAACTAAATAATAAATTAATTGATTTTAATCAATTTAAACTCAGCTTTTGTAAGCTAATATCTAAAATATAAAATAAAATTTTAAGAAAAAACTTAAAAAATTTAAGGAGAAAAGATGGATCGACGAGATTTTATTAAGAGTGCCGCTGCAAGTGCCGCTTGTGCTAGTGCCGGTATAGCGATGCCTGCTAATCTAATGGCAAATTCAAATGCCGAAAAAGGTTGGCGCTGGGATAAGGCTGCATGTCGTTTTTGCGGAACGGGATGCGGTATTATGGTTGCAACCAAGGACGGCAAAATAGTAGCCGTTAAAGGAGATCCGGCTGCTCCTGTAAACAGAGGCTTAAACTGTATCAAAGGATACTTTAACGCCAAGATCATGTACGGAGAGGATCGTATCACTCATCCGCTTCTTCGCGTAAATGAAAAGGGCGAATTTGATAAAAAGGGCAAATTTAAGCAAGTAAGCTGGCAAAAAGCGTTTGACGTAATGACCGAGCAGTTTAAAAAAGCTTATAACGAGCTTGGACCTCACGGTATAGGTGTGTTTGGCTCGGGTCAATATACCGTAATGGAAGGTGTTGCAGCCGTTAAGCTTATAAAGGCCGGTTTTAGAAGTAACGCTATCGATCCAAACGCTCGCCACTGTATGGCATCTGCGGTTGTTGCGTTTATGCAGACATTTGGTATAGATGAGCCTTCTGGCTGTTTTGACGATATCGAGCTAACCGACACGGTAGTCTGCTGGGGCGCAAATATGGCGGAGATGCACCCTGTGCTTTGGGCGAGAGTTAGCGATAGAAAGCTAGCCGATCCTGAAAGAGTAAAAGTAGTAAATTTAAGTACATATTCTACCAGAACTTCGCACTTGGCCGATATCGAGATCATATTTACTCCATCGACCGACCTTGCGATATTTAACTACATCGCTCGCGAGATAGTTTATAACCACCCTGAGATGATAGATGAAGAATTTGTTAAAAAACATTGTATATTTACAACAGGTCCTGCGGACATCGGATATGGCTTAAGAAATAACCCTAGCCATCCGAAATACACAAATGAAAAAGACATATTAGAAACAGAGCTTAAGAAAAAACTAAGTGATAATGAGGGCGTAACCCTTGCTTATCTTGGACTAAAAGCCGGCGATGTTATGGAAAATAAAAATAACGCCAAAGCCGGAAATCACTGGGAGATAAGCTTTGAAGAGTTTAAAAAGGCTCTTGCTCCTTATACTCTTGACTTCGTTGCCAAACTTGCAAAGGGCGATCCGAACGAGGATTTAGAGGAATTTAAAGCGAAGTTAAAAACTCTAGCCGAGCTATATATAGAAAAACAAAGAAAGGTTGTAAGCTTCTGGACTATGGGTATGAACCAGCACCAAAGAGGCACATGGGTAAACGAGCAAGCTTACATGATCCACTTCTTGCTTGGCAAGCAAGCGCTTCCAGGTTCTGGAGCATTCTCGCTAACAGGACAGCCTTCTGCTTGCGGAACGGCAAGAGAGGTTGGAACTTTTGCTCACCGCTTGCCTGCGGATATGGTTGTAGCAAACCCTAAACACCGCGAAATTTCAGAAAAAATTTGGAAGCTTCCAAAAGGCACGATAAATCCTAAGCCGGGTCCTCACTACATGCAAATCATGCGTGATCTAGAAGACGGCAAGATCAAGTGGGCTTGGGTTCACGTAAATAACCCGTGGCACAACACTGCAAACGCAAACCACTGGATAAAAGCGGCTCGCGAGATGGATAACTTTATCGTCGTTTCAGACCCGTATCCGGGAATTTCGGCTAAAGTAGGCGATCTTATCCTTCCAACTGCTATGATATATGAAAAATGGGGCGCATACGGTAACGCGGAGCGTAGAACTCAGCACTGGAGACAACAAGTTCTTCCTGTGGGCGAAGCTATGACTGACACATGGCAGATGCTAGAATTCTCAAAACGCTTTAAGCTAAAAGAGGTATGGAAAGAGCAAAAAGTAGATGATAAATTAACTCTTCCAAGCGTGCTTGAAGAGGCTAAGGCTATGGGATACAGCGAAGAAGATACGCTATTTGACGTGCTATTTGCAAACAAAGAGGCAAGAAGTTATAGCGCAAAAGATCCTATCATGGAAGATTATGATAACACCGAAGTATTTGGAGATAGCAGAAAAGTAGTAGGAAGCGACGGCAAGGTGTTTGAAGGATATGGCTTCTTTATCCAAAAATACCTCTGGGAAGACTACCGTAAATTTGGACTAGGGCATGGACATGACTTGGCTGATTTTGATACATATCACAGAGTTCGCGGACTAAGATGGCCTGTAGTTGACGGCAAAGAGACACAATGGAGATTTAATACGAAATTTGACCCTTATGCTAAAAAAGCCGATCCGACGGCTAAATTTGCATTCTACGGCAATAAAGACGCAAAACTTCCAAGAGGAGACCTAATCAAAGCGACAAGCGGAGATGAGAAATTCTCGCTTCATAACAAGGCTAAAATTTTCTTCCGTCCTTATATGGATCCGTGCGAAATGCCTGATAATACATATCCGCTTTGGCTATGCACAGGACGTGTTCTTGAGCACTGGCATACAGGAACTATGACAATGCGCGTTCCTGAGCTATACCGTGCGGTGCCTGAAGCGCTTTGCTATATGAATGAAGAAGATGCACAGAAATTTGGCGTAATGCAAAACGAGATCATTTGGGTTGAGTCTCGCCGCGGTAAAGTTAAAGCAAGAGTAGAGCTAAGAGGACGTAATAAGCCGCCTGTAGGACTTGTATATGTGCCGTTTTTTGACGAGAACGTATTTATAAATAAAGTCTGCCTTGATGCAACTTGCCCGATATCAAAAGAGACCGATTTCAAAAAATGCGCGGTTAAAATTTACAAGGCATAGATATGAAAGATAGGCGCGAAGTACTCAAATTTGGCTTAAAGGCGATTAGCTTAGTAATCGCCGGAGGCTTTACTTGGAGTACGCAGACTAATCTTAAGGCTCAAACACTCATCCTTCGCCCGCCCGGAGCAAGGGATGAGAAGGGCTTTATGGCTAGTTGTATAAGATGCGGGCTTTGTGTGGAGGCGTGTCCTTTTGATACGCTAAGCTTAGCTAAGCTTGGGGATAATATAAGCTTTGGAACGCCTTATTTCACGCCAAGAGAGGTGCCTTGCTACATGTGTACCGATATCCCTTGTACGGTCGCCTGTCCGACGGACGCTCTTGACGTGAATCTCGTTAGCACCGATGATAAGCTTGATATCAACAAATCTCGCATGGGTATAGCCGTGCTTGATCCTTATAGCTGTATAGCCTTTGCGGGAATTCAGTGCGACGCCTGTTATAGAGCTTGTCCGCTTATAGATAAGGCTCTGGTGCTTGAGTATAAAAGAAACGAACGAACCGAAAAGCACGCATTCTTACTTCCCGTGGTGGATGCAAATTACTGCACGGGCTGTGGAAAATGCGAAAACGCCTGCGTAACGAAAAAAGCGGCGATTTTCGTGCTTCCAAGAGAGATAGGGCTTGGCGAAGTGAATGACAACTACGTTAAAGGCTGGATCGAGGGCGATGATACGAGACTAAAAGATATAGACACCAAGATCAAGCTTGATCAAAACAAAGTCAAAGACTACCTTAATAGCGGAGAGATATGATGAAATACTTACTGCTTAGAAGAATAACTCAAATTTCCATTTTGACTCTGTTTTTGATTAGTAATCTTTACGGACTTAAAATTCTGCAAGGAAATTTAAGCTCGTCTATGATCTTTGGCACTATCCCGCTTAGCGATCCGTTTGCGGTGCTGCAGCTATTTTTGGCTAGTTTTACACTTGCCAGCTCTGCTGCGCTTGGGGCTTTGATAGTTGTGTTGATATACGCTCTTATCGCGCCTCGTGCATTTTGCGCTTGGGTATGTCCGGTAAATATGATAACAGATTTTGCAAGATTTGTTAGAGTGAAATTTGGCTACGACAAAGATAAAAAAGTAGTCGTGTTTTCTAAAAGCTTTCGCTACTACATACTTGCCTTTGTGCTTTTTATGTCGGTTATCATGCAAACGCCTGCATTTGAGGGAGTAAGCTTTATCGGCATAATTCAGCGCGGTATCATATACGGCGGCACGCTTTGGATATTTGTGGCTTTTGGCGTATTTGCCATAGACGCTTTTGTAGGCGATAGGCTGATATGCTCAAAGCTTTGTCCTCTTGGCGCTTTTTATGCGACAATAGGCAAATTTGCGTTTATTCGCATAGATCATGATAGCCAAAACTGCACAAAATGCATGAAATGCAAAACGATATGCCCTGAAAGCCAAGTGCTGGGAATAATCGGAAAAGAAAGCGGACTGATAACATCTAGCGAGTGCATTAGCTGCGGACGCTGTATAGACGTTTGCGGTGATGACGCGTTAAAATTTAGTATAAGAAATTTAAGGAGAAAATGAATGAAAACTTTTAGGTTTGCACTTGGTGCAATGGCTGCGGCAATCATCCTTGCAGGGTGTAATGCGCCGTCAGTCGCGGACAACAAGCCAAAGGATTTGGGCGGATTAAGAAGCTCTGACGTAATGGATGAAAATTCAGTCAAGCTACTGGAGTATCAGTACTCAACCGATCCTGCAGGAAGCGCTAAAAATATAGAGCGCGCATTTGAAAACGCTCCTCCGATGATCCCTCACGATCTAGAAGGGCTTATCCCTATCACCAAAGATATGAATATGTGCGTAACCTGCCATATGCCTGATGTAGCCAAAGACGCCGGAGCTACGCCTCTGCCTAAATCGCACTTTTATAGTATCAGAAACAACAAAGACTTAGCAGATAAGCTAAGCGATGATAGGTTTAACTGTACTCAGTGCCACGCTCCTCAAGCAAACGTGACCGTGCCGTTTAAAAATAACTTTAAACCTGAGTTTAGAACTAAAGACGGCGCAGAGAGGTCAAACCTGCTTGATATACTAAATGACGGTGTGAGGTAAGATTGCAAGAGGCAAACAATCTCTCAAGAAGAAGACTTTTTACAAAAATTTTAGGCGCCAAAGAGCAGGCGCCTAATTTTATCGCTCCGCCGTATTTTTGCGGAGAATTTGATTGTGTGAATTGTCACGCTCCTTGTGTAAAGGCTTGCGGGCGCGAGCTTTTGAGATTTGAAAATCAAAGAGTTATTTTTGAGTTTAAAAATTTAGGTTGCAACTTCTGCAAGGATTGCGCCATAGCTTGCGAAGAGATCGGCAAAGAGGTTTTAAGTCTAAAATTCCCAGCCAAAATAGAAGCAAAAGTTAGTATAGATGTGGCTTCTTGCTTAGCGTGGAATGATACGATTTGCTATAATTGCCAAGATGTATGCAAATTTAGAGCGATTGACTTTTTTGGCGTTTTTCGCCCTGTTATAAACGAACGCTGCACGGGATGTGCGCAGTGTCTTGAGGTGTGTTTTAAAAATTCTATCAAAATGGAGGCTTTATGAAAATTCTACTCGCTTTTTTAGCGCTTTTAAATTTGGCTTTTTCTCTTGATATCAAAGAGCCTTACAAGATCATAGAAGCGCACTCTAACGTGATAAGTTCCTCGCTTTTAAACGACAAACTTTATCTTGGTACCGACAGCGGTCAGGTAAATATCTATGATATGAAGAGCGAGGAGTTTTTAGAGCCTATAGTTTTACCAAAGATAAAGACGCATTTTACGGATGACGAGTTTGCAAAGGTATTTAGCATAGACGAGCTTAACGGCGTGCTGATGGTGCTAAGCGAAACTAGTTACGGAAAAAGACTTTTGCATATTTATGAGATGGTTGATAGTAAAAGAGTAGAGACTAAGACTATAAATTTAGATAACGAATCAATCAAAAAGGCTCTATTTTTAAATCCAAAGACAGCTATTATCGGCTCACTTAGTAATGAAATTTATTTTTTAAATTTAGAAACGGGCAACATTGACTTTAGCAAAAAATTTTCTATAGCGTCGCTATCTGACTTTGAGCTTAGCGAAGATAGAAACAAGATTGCCGTGGGGTGTGAGAGCGGGATAGTTTATATATTTGACGCTAAAGAGCGCAAAGTGCTAAACGAGCTTGGCTTTCATAAAGATAATATGTATGATATAGAGTATAAAAACGGCGCTATCGTTACAGGCGGAGTGGATAGACATGCAGGAGTTTATAGTGGCGGCAGTATCGGCATGATGAGGTCAAATTTTTTAGTCTATGCGGTAGGTCTTAGCGATGACGGCAAGCTTGGAGCATTTATGAGTGATGATTTAAGCGATATAGATGTGTTTGAAGTAAACAGCAAGAGAGTTTTAGCAAGGCTAAAAACTATGCAAAGCACCATAAACGGCATACATTTTTTAGATGATAGTTCTCTTATAAGTGTTGCTTACGAGAAAAAAGTAAAATTTTGGAGATTTAGATGAATATTTCAAGTGTTATAGTGCATGTAAAAGATGAAAATTTGATAGACGAGATCTTAAATTCGCTTCGTAAAATGAGCCAGTGCGAAGTTATTGCTTATGAAAACGCAAAGATAGTAGCACTTATAAGCGTAGATAATTTTGAAGACGAGCTTGAGACTTTTAAGACTATGGAGCGTATAAACGGAGTTGCAGGCGTTGCGATGGTGTATAGCTATCAAGAGGATTTGGAGGGCGATTTACAGAGGCTAAAAGAGAGCGGCAAACTCAGCGAAGTGCTTACAAACGATGATATGCAAGCTCGTGATATAGTTTATAGCGGTAGCGTTCACCATAAGGTTAAATAGCTTAAATTTAACCTTCTTTTTATTCAAATCTCTGCTAAAATCAAAAAATCTAACCTCAAATTCAACGCAAACTATATAAAATATTAGAAAATAAAATTTTAGGAGCTTATAATGGGCGTGAATTTGAGTAGATTAAAAGATCTTTTTATAGAGATTAATTCTATAAACGATTATAGTTTCGGCGACGGAATGAGCCGACTTGCTTACACTTCTCAGGATAAAACCGCGCGCGAACTCTTTATAAAGCGCTGTCAGGAAGCGGGACTTAGCGTAAGAGTGGATGCGATAGGCAATATCTTTGCAAGGCGCGAAGGAAGCGAGCCGAATTTACCCGCAATCGCCTTTGGATCTCATCTTGATACGGTTATAAACGGCGGACAGTTTGACGGAATTTTAGGCGTGCTTGGCGGACTTGAAGTAATCCGCTCGCTAAATGATGAAAATATCAAAACAAAACACCCTCTTGAGTTAATCGTATTTGAGTGCGAGGAGTCAAGCAGGTTTAATATCGCAACTCTTGGTAGCAAAGTAATGTGCGGTAAGCTAGGATATGAGAAGCTAAAGGATGTCAAAGACTTTACGGGACGTGAAATAGGCGAAATTTTTAGCGAATTCGGAATAGATATAAAAAGAATCGAAGAGGCTAAAAATTTAGAACCTAACTACAAAAGCTTTTTTGAAATTCATATCGAGCAAGGACCGCTTCTGGATAACGAAAAAATTCAAATCGGTGTAGTTAGTGCTATCGCTGCGCCTCATAGATTTAGCGTGCGAGTTATCGGGCAGCCTCAGCACTCCGGAACCACTGCTATGAAATACCGAAATGACGCACTTTGCGCGGCGGCTGAGATAATACTGGCAGTTGAAAAGATAGCAAAAGATAATTCTCAAAATAGTGTAGTGGCAACTACGGGTAATTGCTCCGTAAAACCGGGCGTGATGAACGTAGTGCCGGGAGAGACGATGTTGCTCATTGATCTAAGGGGTATAAATTTGCAAACCCGTGAAGATACCTACGCTCAGATAATCTCGCATATAAACAAAATAGAAGAGAAACGAGGCGTAAAATGCGAGATAAAGCAACTCGGTTTTGATACTCCATGCAAGCTTGACGAGAGGCTTATAAATTTGATAGCTTCGGAAGCTAAGGTGTTAAATTTAAGCTATGAGATAATGCCAAGCGGAGCAGGACATGACGCTATGCATATGGCTGAAATTTGTCCTACCGCGATGATATTTATCCCTTCAAAAGACGGAATCAGCCATAATCCTTCAGAATTTTCAAAATGGGACGATATAGAAAACGGGCTTAATTTATTAAAAAATGTAATTTTAAACGAGTCTCTTTAAACTTAATTTAAAAAAGCATAGTAAAATTGATGAAAATAAAGGAGAATAAATGCAGATAAGTTCGAATTTTAATAACTCAAATCCTTATAATTTAAGCAGTAAAGAAAACATTGAGAAATTTAGAGAAAATTTTACAAATTTAAATACAAAAGAGCTTACAAACGGCTATTTCTTAGAGTTTCAAAATAAAGCTTTTAATCATACAAGTATAAATTTCGATACCCAATCAGCGCTTAGCTTGTTTGATCCTCAGGATATAAATTCTAAAAATTTGATTCAGATATTAAACAGGATTGATTATAGATCGATTGGTTATGACGGCAAAGACATAACATCTCTAAATCAAGACGAAGCAAAGGCGCTTATAGGCGAAGACGGATTTTTTGGTATCACAAACACGGCAAATAGGATTGCTGATTTTGTCCTTAACGGCGCAGGAGATGATCTTGAGATGTTGAAAGCGGGTAGAGAAGGTGTTGCTAATGGCTTTAAAGAAGCTGAGCGACTTTGGGGAGGAAATTTGCCTGAAATTTCTCAACAAACCATCCAAAAAACTCTAGAAAAGATAGATGAGCGCATAGCAAAACTAGGTGGAAATATCATAAATGTCGAAGCTTAAGCTTATTTGCATTTTAAGTTTTGTGACTTTATTTACGGGATGTTTTGATCTTTTTAATCAAACTCCAAATTTGCCAAGTCTCAGCACGATAAATCAGCCTGTTATCAAAAAAGAACAAAGCATACGCGGCGTTATAGAGGATATTAGCTATACCGAAAACGGCTGGTGCTATGATATAAGAAGCGTTGATACGAGTAACGATAAGCTATCAAGCGGTAAATTTTGTGCCGATAAGCATTATTTTAATGTCGGCGATTTGATCTATGCAACTATTTTTGATACTAAAATAAAAAATATGTATCTTATACAGCAAGGCTACGTAAGCCCTAAAAAATCATATAAAAATTTAAATACAAGCACAAAAATTCAACAAACCAAACGTGTAACAAATAAAAAACAAGTTGTAGAACTGCCTAAAGATGAGAAGATCAACTTTGATTAGCCGTTGATTTACCGATGTGATTTATAATTTCATCAAGCAATCAAAGTTAGAACTCCTTTTAAGGGGGCGAGGCAAAGCTCCCTTTTTATTCTTTTAATAAATTATCTAAAATTTACTTTTAAGATTTTTGTTCAAAATTTATTAAAATTTTGATTTTTTAAGTGAAATTCGCTGATTTTAAAGGTTAAGCTTTTAAGCAAAACTTCTTAAAAATATCATTTTTTAAAAACGATTCTCATAACTTATTAGCTACATACTTCTCTAAGCGTGCTTGAATTCTTGATAATCTGCGTATATTGTGAAGAAACTTAACATTAATCACTATATATCAGATTACCAAAAAACAATTTAAGTTATTTTCCTTATTTTTATGGTAATATTTTTAGTGTTAATCAGATTTTAACCAAATTTAACAAGGAGACAATATGAAACTAACTAAGATTAGTTTAGCAGCTTTGGTTGCTCTAGGTGCTTTTTCAACAGTTGCGAGTGCAACGCCACTTGAAGAGGCTATTAAAAATGTAGATTTTTCGGGTTTTGCAAGACACAGATATACTACTACCAAAAGCGGAGTAGATAGCAATACAAAAACAAGCGCAGGTAACGAGTTTAAATTTATCGGTACATTTAAAGCTGTTTTGGATGATAATTTTTTTGGTGTTTTGGGATTAACATATAAAACAATAGACAATTCAGGTAAAACAATAGATAGTTCTGATGGGTCGGTAGACAAAACAAAAACCGAAGAGCCTTTTAAGGTTAGAGAATTTTATCTAGGATACAAAAGAGGCAATACTACTATAACTGCCGGTAAACAACTTATAGGAACATTCTTTGACGATGACTTGACAGGTACAGGCTTAAGAATAGTTAATTCAGATATAGAGGGTCTTACTCTAGCCGCTGTTGCTTTTGATGCACTAGATAAAGGAAGTGAAGTTGATATTTTAACCCCTGCTATTTCTATTCATCACCCTGCACCTACTAATCTAAAAGACGGATTAGGAAATAACCTTTATGGTTTAGCGGCAATGGGCAGCTACAATCCGATAAGCTTTAAACTATGGTGGGCTAGCTTAGTAGACGTTGCAAATTTATATGCATTTGACGCAGCTGCAAAATTTGATATGGATGCTGTAAAGCTAGGCTTGCAAGGTCAATATGTTCACAGTAAGGTAGATAGTGATTTAAAACCTGAATTTTCAAACACAAACTTCTATGCCGTTAAAGCGGACATAGCAGCAATGGGAGCTAAATTTAATGCAGGCTATATCAACTACAAAACAAAAGACAATATGAAAAGAGGCTTTGTCACAATAGAAGATAACGGTAAATTAATCAATCCTGCTAGAGTGCTAAATGGAGCTATGAACGGTCAATACTATCACAATATTACTGACGAAAATAAATTCTTCTTCGTTGGTGCCGGATATGATGTGGATAAGCTTGGATTTGGTCTTAACTACATAGGCGGCAAAGGCTACTCTTATGGATTAAAAAAAGAAGATGCTAAGAGAAAAGAGATTAATGGACAAATCAGCTACAAATATAGCAAAAAGCTTGATTTCCTAGCTTGGTATGCTGCAGCTAAAGACTCTAAAGATGGAGTAAAATTTAAATACGATAGATTCAGATTCCAAACAGTATATAAATTCTAGTATTTGTATACTATAAATATGATATAATCCCGAGTAGTTTTGCTACTTGGGATTTTTAAATTTTAACAAAAAGGTTTTATATGCGTTTTCACAAAATTTCATTTTTTGTATGCTTTGTTTCAATATTTACATTAAATGCAAGCGAGCCAAGCTATGTTTTTGAAGCAAAAGGAGAGTTTGCAAAAGAGCTTAAAGCTCTTGTTGAAAAATATTCAAAAGATGAGAATATCAGTATAAATGTGTATGAAAAGCAACTGGAAAGCGATAACGGGAAATTTTTTAATATAGGGATTGATAATAATAGAAAATATAACGTAGAAAAAGGTCGTGAGCTATACGACAAAAATTGTGCATCATGTCATGGGGAAGACGGAAATAAAAGAGCACATGGCTCTGAAAAACTAACCAAACTGAGCGCTGAAGATATAGAAGCTGCATTTTCAGGATATTTAAACGATCCTTCGTATGGCGGGAGCACTAGAGAACTAATGAAAATGGTAGCGGCAAGAACTGCATACAAGGATCTAGGGGCAATTATAGCCTTTTTAAAAGGAGCGGATGCTCTTGGCAATAAAGAAAACATAAAAGAAAACAAAGATATTTCTACAACACCGACTCAAGGAAGCTATCTTAAATAAATCACACAAACTTGCTATATGTTTGCAAAAAATTCCTATCTACCATTTTTTAGTAAACAATCGGCAATAATCTATAATGGCTCTGTTAAAATACTTCATTGATATTTAAGCTTTAATCCTATATAATATTTTCATTAAAACAACTATAG
>NZ_JBJJXH010000011.1:0-47869 GCF_045504005.1 Campylobacter canis
AATGAAATCAGAAATCAATATACAAAAATGTATATTTAGATTTTTGATTTGTAGGGGGGTAATCATACAAGATTAAACGATATGGAATATTATATTTGGATTGCTGTTGTGGCGGTATTTGTGCTTAGGCTTTTGTTTTTAAAAATATCGATTCGAAACGAAAGATCTATACTGCAAAACGGAGGCAAGGAGTATGGTGTAAAAAATTCAAAGATCCTTACGATACTGCATATAGTTTTTTATCTGTCGTGCTTTATCGAAGCGATAGTAACAAAAGCCAAATTTAATACTCAAAGCGCCATAGGAGCGGGACTTATTGTATTTTCTATGATTATGCTTTATGTCGTTATATCTCTTTTAGACGGAATTTGGACGGTTAAGCTTATGGTCGCAAAAGAGCATAAGTTTAATAATCACTGGCTTTTTAAGACGGTTAAGCATCCTAATTATTTCTTAAATATCGTGCCTGAACTTATCGGGCTTGCGATGCTGTGCCATGCATTTTATTCTGCGGTAATTATCTTGCCGATTTACGCTTTTATACTTTATAGAAGAATAGAAGAGGAAAACCGTATTTTAAAAGAGATTATCATACCAAACGGCAATAAATAATAAAAAGAAAAGCCCTTTAAAAAGGGCTTTTGTAAATTAAGCTTTCTTTGGAGTTACAAGCATATTGACATAACGACCTTCGATGATAGGCTCTTTGTCTCTATTTCCTATATCTTTTATCATATCCCAAACTTTTTCAAGCATGACAACTCCGGCTTCAGGAGTAGCCATCTCGCGACCTTTTAGGAATACTCTAAATTTAACATGCTTTCCATCTTCAAGGAATTCAATAGCATGCTTAACCTTGTAGTTTATGTCGTTTTGTGCGATTTTTACCGATAGTTTTATCTCTTTTACATCGATAATTTTCTGCTTTTTCTTAGCTTCTTTTTGCTTTTTTTCCTGTTGATAACGGAATTTTCCATAGTCCATTATTTTGCAAACAGGCGGTTTTGCATCAGGCGCTATTAGCACTAGGTCAAGACCTTGTTTTTCAGCGATTTTTAAAGCCTCATCTCTTGAGATGATGCCATAGCTTGTGCCGTCATCGCCGACACATCTTACTTCACTCGCTCTTATCTCTTCGTTGAGCAATACTTCATTTTCTTTACTCAAAAATGCACCTCACTAAGTTTCTCCTTTAATAAAATGATAAATTCTTCTAGTTTCATATCTTTTTGCTCTCTGTTATGCCTGTCGCGTAGCGCTATACCGCTGTTTTGAGCTTCATTATCTCCTATAACTACTATCATAGGTACGCGCTGTTTTTCGGCACTTCTGATGCGTTTATTTAAGCTTTCGTTCTTGCTTGAAATTTCGCTATCGACATTGATTTTTCTAAGCTCTTTTGCAACTTGTTTAGCATAGTCTAAGTGGCTATCGTTGATAGGAACTATGACAACTTGCGTAGGAGCTATGAAAAACGGCAACTCTCCGCTTGTATGCTCTATCAAAATTCCTATAAATCTCTCAAAGCTTCCAAGTAGCGCGCGGTGAAGCATAACAGGACGTTTGCGTTCGTTGTTGCTATCTATATACCCAAGGTCAAATCTCTCAGGCAGGTTAAAATCAACCTGAATCGTTCCGCACTGCCATTTGCGTTTAAGCGCGTCTGTTATTTTGATGTCGATTTTTGGTCCGTAAAACGCTCCGCCGCCTTCATCTATTCCGTATTTAAATCCGTTTTCATCAAGCGCTTCTTTAAGGGCTTTTGTAGCCACATCCCAAATTTCATCATCGCCTATCGCTTTTGCCGGCTTTGTTGAAATTTCCATCTCATATTCAAAGCCGAAATTTTCCATTATCTTTCCGGCGAATGCTAAAATTTCCAGTATGTTTTCTTTGATTTGATCGGGAGAACAAAAGATATGCGAATCATCTTGCGCAAATTCTCTTACCCTAAAAAGTCCGTGCAAAACTCCGCTTTTTTCGTGGCGATGAACTACTCCGTATTCAAAAAATTTGACAGGCAAATCGCGATAAGAGCGAATTTCGCTTTGATAAACTTTGATGTGCCCGACGCAGTTCATAGGCTTAATGCCGTACTCCGCATCGTCAATAGTCGTAAAGTACATATTTTCTTTGTAGTTTGTGTAGTGTCCGCTCTTTTTCCATACATCGGCTTTTAAAAGCTCAGGCCCTCTAACAGGCTCGTAGCCTCTATCTCTGTGTGCTTTGTATAAAATTTGCTCCAGTTTGCTTCTTAGTCTTCCGCCGTTTGGTAGCCATATAGGAAGACCTCCGCCTACCTCTTCGTCAAAAGTAAATAGCTTCATCTCCGTGCCAAGCTTGCGATGATCGCGTTTTTTAGCCTCTTCTATGATACGAATATGCTCTTTTAAGCTCTCTTTATCTGCGTATGCCGTGCCGTAAATTCTAGTAAGCATTTCGCGTGTTTCGTCTCCGCCAAGGTATGCTCCGGCAACGCGAGTAAGTTTAAAAAATCTTAAAAATTTAGTATTTGGCACATGCGGTCCGCGACAAATATCTTCAAAAATTCCTTGAGAATACATAGTAACTTCGCCGTCCGGAATACGCTTTAAGACCTCTTGTTTTAAGTCGTCGTTTATAAATCTGTCGCTTATTTCTTTTTTTGTAAAACAGGTTTTTTCGATGTCTTTTTTAGCTTCGATAAGCTCTTTCATCTTGGCTTCTATCGCCTCTAAATCCGCCTCTCCGATCTTGCTATCAACCCTGAAATCATAATAAAATCCGTCTTCTATTGCAGGACCTACGAAAAATTTCGCTTCCGGATGAAGGCTTTTGATGGCTTCCGCCATAAGATGCGCACAACTATGTCTGATAACGCTTAAAGCCTCTTTTGAATTATCAAAATAAATAGGCTCTGCCGAATTTAAATCCTTGATACTTTGAGTATCGACTATCTCTCCGTTTAGTTTGTATGCGATTATATCGCTCATATTTTTCCTTTTTTTACCGAATATTCTTTTAAACACCAAAAGAATGATGAACGATTTTATCTAAAATGTATTTAAGCTTTTCTTAATATTTGATTTGCTAACGGTTTATTGAGAATCAAATTTGAACTTAAATTTGATTTCTTGTTATAAAAAGATACTCACTGTAAGACTTTGATTGGTATCAATATAATTAATTATATTTTAAGATATTTGGTGTTAGTATTTGAATCGTAAATGGATCGTGCAATATCTCGTCTTTGCATTGTTTTGATTCATTTTTCTCCCTATTTTTGTGGAAAGGAGTGGTTGCCTTTCCACAAGTTTTATTTTTTATCATATTCAAATTTCAATATATTAAAAAATAATTTAAGATTATTTAATGCTATATTAAAGTTTCATGTCGCCTTCTTGATAATTATTAATTCAAGTAACAATTTTTTACACTAATATCAAAATTTTTAAAGATATAAGACCAAACTAAAGATATAAATTTCAAATTTTTGTTATACTTAAAGAAACTTTAATATCAAGGAGGTTTTCATGAAACTAGTATCTTCGTTTTTGCTAAGTTGTTCGCTTGCCGCGGTATTTGCACTAGGCGCTGACATTTATGTATCCAAAGATAAAGGTTCAAATAAAAATTCCGGCACGAAAGATGCTCCTATGAAAAATATCCAAAAGGCTATTGATAAGGCTGGTGATGGAGACGTGATACACATCGCTCAAGGCAGATACTTTGGTACTATGGATATAGGCTATATCGAGATCAAGAAGTCAGTAACTCTTCTTGGTGGCTATAGTCCCGATTTTTCAAGTAGAGATACCGTCAAGTATCCTGTGTTGATCCAGCCCACAAATGCCTCAAACGCAACCGGAGCGCACAAACCTGCTCTTGATATACAGACCGAAAATGTTCCAAACACCACTATCGTCATAGACGGATTTATATTTGACAAGGGTGAGTCAAACAACTATCATGCTAAAGACGGCAAGCCTGAAGGCGTTGAGACTGGTATGCTTCTTCACCCGCCTATGAAAGGCGTTCAGCAATACGTTACTACCGATACTCCGCTCATAAAAGGCAGGGCAAGCAGTGATATTACTATACAAAACTGCTTTTTCTTAAACAGTCCAAACTACGGCATTATGCTTGGAAATAGAAAGGGCAATATAGTTATAAAAAATAACGTCTTCGTAGGCAACGCTTTTGCCGGTGTTGAAATTTTCGGCACTTCTGCCAAACCGCATGAGACTAAGCTTGAGTTGGCGTATAACACCATACTTTTCAACTGGTCTAGGACAAAAGACCTTTCCACATTTGGTTACGGCACTAGAATTATGACAAATATGGACTATAACATACATCACAACATCATAGGTCTTAGCATCCTTTCTGGTATAGCAAATACAAGGATTGATAAAACTAAAGAAGTTGAAGTAAACGATAACTTGTTTTTCTTAAACAGAGAATTTGATATGAGCTTGCCTTCTCAAGGCGGAATTTTTATGAAGATAAAGGCTGCTGATTTTGAGGAGATAGAAAGCCTTAAAAGCGCTTCAGGCAATAAAGAGATAACCGATCTTGAGGGGCTAAAAGATGCGATAAACAAGGAGTATCTAAATGCATTTTTAAACGTTAGCTACACCGAAAAGACTCTTCTTGATCCAAATTCAGCTGCAAATATGCTTAGAGAGACTATGGGTCTAAACAAGCAAGGAGTGATAAATTCAAAGGTAACTATGTACGCCAACAAATACCCGCTGCAAGATGCCTTTAAGCTTGTAGCTGCGGTAAGCGGTTATGGCGCTCAGAGTATGAGTGATAGTGGATCAGCTCAGCCAGTTGCGGTGCCAAGTGCAAATGAGTCCAGCCAAACTACACCGCCTGTAGAGCAGCCAAAGCAAGAGCCTGCACCATCCATGGAAAGTAACCAAACTATGAATTCTCAAGCTAGCGAAGCAAATAAAACTATGGATATGCCAGCACAGCCCGAGCCTGCAAGTAGCGAAGCAAACGCTACAAGATAATATTTAAAAGGAGCTAGTTATAAAATTCGCTCCTTTTATGTACCTACTCTCTTAAATTTTTGTTTGAGGGGGTTGGATTTTATATATAGAAAATTTAGCTTTAGCTTTTTCTTGTAAATTTATTTTTACCATATAAAATTTTAAAAAATTAATATGAAAGTGTGTTTTATTTTAGTCTTTCTTGGGTTGAGTCTGGTTAAATTTGATACCAAATTTAGAGTTAAAATGGTGGCCACGAGAGGACTTGAACCTCCGACCACTACCATGTCAAGGTAGTGCTCTACCAGCTGAGCTACGCGACCATCAAGTAGGTGTGTATTGTAGCAAGTTAAAGTTAAAATTTATTTGAAATTTGGCTTTTTAAGCTCAAATTTCAAATGCAAAATCAAAATTTAAAGAGCCAAATTCGACTCTTTAAAAACTAAAATTTATTTTTTCTAACCTGATCTAGCCCCTCATCGGCTATCTTTTTTACTTCGTTAGCGATTGTTTTTGTGTCGTTAGCTGATTGAACGTTATTCTTTGTAAGAGTATCAACCTCTACTAGCGAGCCGTTTATCTGCGAGATGGCTCCTGTTTGTTCTTTTATGCTCTCACTCATATCGTTGATGCTTTGAACAAGCACGTTGATGTTGGCTTCTATCTCGCCAAGCGACTTTTGAGTGCGCTCGGCAAGGTTTCTTACTTCATCGGCAACCACAGCAAAGCCTCTGCCGTGCTCTCCGGCGCGAGCGGCCTCTATGGCTGCGTTAAGCGCAAGCAGGTTTGTTTGATCTGCAATATCTCTAATGATATCAATTACGTGCTGTATATCTTCACTTTGCCTTATCACTTCTCCCGAACGTTGAGCGATAGAGCTCATTGAAGCGCTCATCTGCTCAACTGCTGCCGCGCTTTCTTGTAAATTTGAAGCCTGCTTTCTGGCACCGTTGTCTAAATTTTGAACGATATTTGTTAAAAATACAGCCTTATCGTTTAAACTATTTGCGTTATCCAAGCTATTTTTTAACATAGATGAAACAACTTCGCCCATATTATTTACGCCATCTATCATTGCTTTTAGTTCGCCTTCAAGCTTTACGTTGCACTCTATACGAGGAGTAAAGTCGTTGTTAGAGTATGTGTTTAGAGCGTTTGTTACGTTTTTTAAATTTTGTGCTAATGAACTAAATAGCGTGTTTAAAAGAATTTTTAGCTGTTTTAGTTCGGGATTATTTGGTTCGCAAACCAAATTCGAGTTTAGGTGCCCATTTATCATTGTAGTAGCAGTGGTGTTTATCTCCTCTATCATGCAAGCGTCTTTACTTATGCCGGCAGTTACTTTATCGATATTTGAGTTGATATTATCAGCCATTTGGGCAAATTCATCTTTTGTGTGAAGTACGATTTTGTCCGCACTTGTCGTTTCATGAGTTACAAATTTAAAAAATTGATTTAAGCCCTGTTGGATCATTTTAATAGGTTTAAGGGATTTTTTAATTATAAAAAACACCAATAACGATAGTATAGTGATAAATATTGATGCCAAAATAGCCTGAGAGTAAACTATCTGACTTATGCTGTCATCTAAAAATTTGCCCGATATAGTAGATACGGCAAGCCATCCTCTGTTGTTTATTTTGGCTATTTTAGCGTATGTGCGCTCGCCTCTTGAATTTATGTAGTCTATAAATTGATCGCGATTATAGTTGCTACTTTTTACCAAATTTACTAAATTTTTAGTAGCCTCTGTCGTCTCTCCGATAAGTTTTTCGACGTGATGGACTAAAATTTTGCCTTCCGAGTTCATTATATAGACGTAGCTGTGGTCGGTTTTGCCTATGCTTACTACTTTGCTTATCATGTCGCTTAGAGGTAAATTGATAGCGGTTGCACCTACAAAAACGCCATTTTTCTTAATCGGAGCCGTGAAAGCTATCGCCATTTTTTTATCGCTAACGGACATATGAGGCTCTGCGTAGGCTGCTTTGTCTAGGCTTTTTGCAGTTTTATACCAGCCTCTTGTGCGTGGGTCATATCCGTCGGCCGCGCTTTGAGTTTTGCCGTTTGATCTATACATCATAGATGTTTCATATCCCGCATACGCAAGCATACTTCCGCTTAGCTCTTTGGCGACTTTAAGGTAATTAGTCATCTGCTCTTCGTTGTAGTCTTTATCACTTATAAATTCGCCCATGTGCTTGATAAACTGTTCTTTATCGTAAAAGATATTTGCAACGTCTTTTAGAATTTGATCTTGAGCTTGATTCATTAGATAAATAGTTTTATCTTTTGTTATATCGTAGCTAAAATACGAAAAAGCCGAAAAACAAAGCACTAAAGCTAGCACTAAAATAAGTGTGATTTTGTTCGCAATTGATCTCAAATTTACCCTTTGTTAAAATTTATAAAAAAGTTAGGATTATAGCCAAGCGCAATTAAAAGCCAAATAAAAAGTAAAAATTAATTTTTTTATAACAAATATTTATTTAAAAATATAATTTTGACCTTTTTTATTTAATGATTTACATTTTTTAAAATATTTTTTGTAAAGTAAATTTAATTTTTGTATTTAAAATTATATTAATTAAAACATTATTCTGCTAAAATTCATGAAATTTCATCTTAAACAAGGAGGCGATATGCAAAACACTCTATCAAGACGTGATTTTGTGAAATTTGGTGCCGCTACAGCGGGAATTCTCGCACTTAGCGGTATAAATGCACAGGCTGCCGTAGCGCAAAAAGATGTTAAATTCGATGAGGAATTTGATGTCGTCGTTATAGGTTCGGGTTTTGCGGGGCTTGCGGCTGCAGTTAAAGCCGCCGAGCGAGGCAAGAAGGTTCTTGTTCTTGAAAAGATGGGACGTGTAGGCGGGAATTCGGCTATCAACGGCGGAGTTATGGCGGTTCCGATGAATAAGGTTCAAGAAAAAAACGGCATAAAAGACTCGCCTGAACTCTTTAAAGAAGACTGCTTAAAAGCGGGACTAAACATAAACCACACCGAGCTTCTTGATACCATTGCCGCAAGAGCAAACGACGCTTTGGAATTTGTAGTTAAGCACGGAGCGCAGTTTAAAGACAGCCATAATGCTTGGATGGGCGGACACAGTGTCGCTAGATCGATGATCACTACCAACGATAGCGGTTCGGGCATAGTTCAGCCTCTAGCTGCGGCGTTTGAAAAATTTGATGGTTGCAAGCTCTTAAAAAGAACTAAAATGGATGATTTTATCGTAGATGACAGCGGTAGAGTCGTAGGAGTAACGGCAAGAGAGGAGTATAAATTTGACGGCAAACTCTTTAGCGACGACCTTGAAAACACAACCGGAACGAAAAAAGCGTTTAAAGCAAAAGATGGTGTTGTGCTGGCTTCAGGCGGCTTTTGCAACGATAAAATTTTAAGAAAACTGCAAGATCCAAGAATCCCTGATAACGTTGATTCTACAAACCACCAAGGCGCAACCGCAGGAGTACTTTTAAAGGCGTTAAAGTTGGGCGCTATGCCTGTGCATATTGATTGGATTCAGTTTGGTCCTTGGGCAAGCCCTGATGAAAGAGGCTTTGGTTCAGCCCCGATCCTCACTCAGCAAGGTACGTTTAAATACGGCATAGCGGTTGATGTAAAGACCGGCAAGCGCTTCATGAACGAGTTAGCCGATAGAAAAACCAGAGCGGACGCTGAATTTAAGATACTGGTAAAAGATCCTAAGGCTTTCCCTGTGACATTTACGACTAAAGAGGGCTTTAGAGAGCTTAACCCTGGGTTGGTAGAAAAAGCGATGACAAGCGGAGTGATGAAAGAGTTTGTAACTCTTGATGATCTGGCGAAAAATTACTCGATTCCGGCAGATGAGCTAAAAGCAAGTGTGGCTAAATATAACGAAGGCGTAAAGGCCGGCAAAGATGAATTCGGCAAGAAAGTAGATCAGCTAAAAGGCGAGGGCATTAAAGAGAGCGGTCCTTACTACGCGATACGCCTATCGCCAAAACCTCACCACACCATGGGCGGACTTAAGATAAACACAAAAGCTCAAGTCATCAGCTCCGATACGAACGCACCTATCGCAGGGCTTTACGCAGCTGGCGAGATCACAGGTGGTACTCACGGAGCAAGCCGCCTAGGAAGCAACGCAATAACAGATTGCATAGTCTTTGGTATGATAGCGGGCGAAAATTTATAGCCAAATTTGGGACGTCCAAGCGGCGTCTCAATCTCTTTAAATTTGTAGTATAAATAGCTGCAAAAACTACTTTGTTATATCATCTAAGCTGAAATTTTCATCTAAAATTTTTATGCCCAGTTGCTTTAGGGCTCTTGCCGTAAAGCCATCGCCTGTTTTAAGAGTTTTGCTAAATGTTCCGTCGTATATAAGCTTGCTTCCGCAACTTGGGCTTTTGGATTTTAAAACGGCGAATTTGCAGCCATTTTTTAAGGCTAGATCGGCACAAATTTTAGCCCCTTTTAAAAACTGCTCGGTTACGTCCTTGCCGCTTTTTGTAAAGACTTTTTCGCCATTTATCTCAGCTACCTCTCTTGGAGTTGCAAGCCCGCCAAGCTCTTCGGGACAGACGGATAAAATTTCATAGTTCAAAGCAAGGTGGTTAAATTTGCGCTCAAGCTCATCTGTTTGGTTGTTTGAGCCGTTGTATTTGCAGTTTACGCCAAGCAAGCAGGCACTTACTAAAATTTTCTCTTTCACTTTAAATTCCTAAATTTAAAGCCAATTGTACCTATTTAGAAGTTAAAATCATAAATTCGGAAATATTATATCGCGCTCTTCAAGGCTTTTAAATTTGCAAGTATCGCCGTAAATTCGCTTTAAAAACTCATTGTTTATGATATCTTTTACCTTGCCTCTAGCTACCACTTCGCCTTTGTCAAACGCCACGACCTCATCGCAAAACCATAATATATGGTTTGGCTCATGTGTGCATATCATGATCGTTTTGCCCTCGCTTGCGATCTTTTGCAGAATTTTCCAAAGCAAAATTTGGTTTTTAAAATCAAGCGCGGATGTGGGCTCATCAAGTAGCATCAAAGGTGTTTCTTGCGCCAAAGCACGCGCGATAAATACAAGCTGGCGCTGACCTCCGCTAAGCTCGCTCATGCGCTTATCGGCAAGCTCTGATATACCGATAAACTCCATCGCCTCGCGCACTACCTGCTTATCCTTTTTGCTTGGACCAAATATGCTTTTTATGTGAGGAGAGCGCCCCATGAGCACGATATCTTTTGCGTAAAATGGGAAATTTAGCTCCAAATTTTGAGCTACGTAAGCGATATTTTTAGCCAGCCAAGATGAGTTCTTGCGGTTTGAAACCTCCGAATTTATGAGGATCTCGCCGTCTTTAAGCTCCAAGAAATTCATACAACAGTTAAAAAATGTGCTCTTGCCGCTTCCGTTTGCTCCAAGCAGTCCGCAGATCGTGCCTCTTTTAACGCTTAAATTTATATTTTTAAGCGCAAAATCCCCATAACTAAACGATAAATTTTTAGCCTCAAGCATATTTGAAAAACTCATTTTAAAAGCTCCTTTGCTTTGCTTCTTAAAAGCACTATCAAAAACGGCGCGCCCACAAGCGAAGTGATGATACCAACGGGAATTTCGGCCATCGTTATCGTGCGCGCTAAGGTGTCGCATATAAGCAGATAAATCCCGCCCAAAAGCCCAGCTATCGGTAGCACCCAGCGGTTATCGGGCCCTATTAGAAGTCTTGCCACATGCGGCATGATAAGCCCTATCCAAGCGATTATACCGACATTTGCCACGCAGGTTGCCGTCATAAGCGTGGCTATGACGATAAAGATAAATTTGTATTTTTCGGGATTTATACCGAGGCTTTTTGCTTGATTATCCCCTAAAGAGAGCAAATTTAGCTTCCAAGAAAGCGCGCTTAAAACCGCAAAACACACCGCAACGACTGCTAAAATTTCGCCAAGCGCGTCCCATTTGGAGTAGTATAAGCCACCCATCATCCAAAACGTTATCTCGCGAAGTTGCGCATCCTCGCTTACATACTTGATGATAGAAACACCTGCCGAAAATATCGAGCCTACGATCACGCCTGAAAGTATGAGCCCTACCACAGGCACTATGCCACGGTTTCGCGCTAATGTGTAAGATAAAAATACTGCCAAAAGCGAAAACACAAAAGCGCTTGCCGTTATGTTTAGGAAAAATCCCGCAAATATAATCCCAAATGCCGCTCCAAGCGCAGCTCCCGAGCTAGCTCCAAGGATAAACGGCTCTACAAGCGGATTTCTAAAACAGGCTTGATATACGGCACCTGCGTTTGATAGGGCAAAGCCGATGATGGCTGCGGTTAAAATTCGAGGCATTCTGATATCAAAAACCACGATCTGATCCATTTTTGTTATGCCCGAAGCCTCTAAATCAAAAAGCTTAAGTGCTAGCACACTAATTATCTTGCTGACGGAAATTTTATAATCCCCAAGCATGAGTGCCGCGACCATGCAAACGGCAAGTATCGCGACGAGAAATATTAAAAATACATATTTTGATTCAAATTTTGACTTAGCACTCTCGCTAGAAGTCATCTTCCACGGTCCAGTCTAAAATTTGCTCGCTTCTTAGCGCCTTAGCCGTAGCGTCATCTACGTCGTAAACGTCCTTATAAAATTTAAGCACGAACTCATGAACCTTTATGTCGCTAAATAGCTTTGGATACGCAGCTTTTGCGATGATTAGCATGTCGATAGGGTATTCAACGCGTCTAGCGCAGTTCATCGGCGACCAAGGCATCGCATATACGCGCTTGTTTTGCACCGCTTTTAGCTCGCCTAGCTTTTCAAAGTCAGGAGAGTCCAGAAGCTCGCTTGCAGGGTGATAGCCGTTTGATGTAGGAAGCACGATCACATCAGGATCTATCGCGTAAAGCTGCTCAGTGCTTAAGATCACGTTTGTGCCATCGCCCGTAAATGCGTTTTTAGCACCTGCGACATTTTGTATGATGAAAGATTCGGGCGTATTTACTCCGTAAGCTGTCGCCATACCGCCGTTTTTGCGGACGTTTGGATTAAGCCCCATATAAAGCATGCTTACTTTTTCGTTCTCTTTTAGCTTGGCTGTTCGCTCCTCTATGAGCTTTTGAGTGCTGTCAAGATATTCAAATAGCTTAAGCGCCTTTTGCCTTTGATTAAACACGTCGCCAAGAACTCTCATCTCCTCTTTCATCGTCGAAATTTCAGCTCCTTTAGGCGCGTAGATCACTACAAGCGGAAGTCCTAGAGCCTCGATAGTTGAGATAGTCTTTTCGACTGCGTCTTTGTTTGAGCCTCTAAGTGTGCAGTCACCGACGCGAAGGATGACTAGCTGAGGATTTTCGTTGGCTAAATTTTCAAAGTTTATCACGTTTCCTTGCGGTGAATTTATGCAGGTTAGTTCATCAAGCCAAGGGTGAAGATACTTCATCGTGTTCCAGCCGCGAAGCGTGTAGCTCTCGCCCGAACACCTTGTGAAGGAGTATTTGTAGTCTCTTTTCATCGACCAAGAGCCGATAACCTTAACCTTGTCAATCACGCCAAGATGCGTCATCACGCCTTCGACAAAGCCATCATCGATAGTCGCTATCTTCGTAAGCGGTTCGGCTATTTTAACCTCTACGCCGCGCATATCTTTTATGACGCTAGCGCCAAACGCCAAATTTATAATCATAAAAACAGCTAATAAAAACCTCATAAATGCCCCTTTTAGCGATAAATTTCAGCTTTTATGATGTTAGCTAAAATATGATAAAAAAGAATTTAATATTATTTAAGCATATTTTTTGATTATCAATCTTACTTAAACGATTGAAATTTGAAAATTAACGGCTAAATTTAAGGCTTTAAAAGCATAGCCATACTATACTTTTGATAAATTTAAAAGCCAAATTTAAGGTTTGAGATGGACAGAAAAAAGCTCTTAAAAGATGTTCGCAAAATCGTCGTTAAGGTCGGCACTTCAACGCTTACTAAAAGCGACGGCAAGCTTAATGAAGATAAGATTAAAAAAATAGTTGCGAATTTAAGTGCGCTTAGCGATTTAGGATATGAAATTTTACTTGTTACCTCAGGTGCAGTCGGAGCGGGTATGGGGCAGCTAAATTTAACTCAAAAACCAAAAACTCTAAGCGAAAAACAAGCAGTTGCAAGCGTGGGACAAGTGGCTTTAATGCATCTTTATCAAATTCTTTTTTGGGCGCATTCAAAGACTATCGCGCAGCTTCTTCTTACAAGGAGCGATTTTAGCGATCGTCAAAGGTATCTAAACGCAAGAAACGTCTGTAATGCACTTCTTGATAAAAAGATAATTCCGATTATAAACGAAAACGATCCTGTCGTAAGCGACGAGCTGAAAGTAGGCGATAACGACACTCTTTCGGCTCTTGTGGCGGGTTTGGTTGATGCCGATTTGCTTATTATTTTAAGCGATATTAACGGGCTTTATGATAAAAATCCGAGCAAATTTAAAGACGCAAAACTCATAAATTCGGTAGAAAATATCGACGAGAGCATCAAAAATATGGCCGAAGGCGAGGGAAGTAAATTTGGCACCGGCGGAATGAAAACGAAGATAACCGCAGCCGAAATGGCTACTAAAATCGGCACAAATTTGATCATCGCAAGCGGAGAAGATCCTGCAAATATAGTGCGCGCAGTTAATGGCGAAGAAGTGGGAACGCTCTTTTTACGCCAAGATAAAAAGATAAATTCACGCAAATATTGGCTTGCTTACGGCACGTCTCAAAAGGGAAATTTGATAATTGATGACGGAGCCTTAAAAGCGTTAAAAAACGGCAAGAGCTTGCTGGCTGTAGGCATTTGCGAGGTGCAAGGAGAATTCAAGCGCGGTCAGGTAGTAAAGATAACCACAGGAAGCAAGCTTGTAGCAAAGGGTATCAGCAACTACTCATCAAGCGAAATTGCGCTCATCAAAGGGCGAAAAAGCGAGGATATAGAGGAAATTTTGGGACACAAATACGATGATAATGTCGTGCATATTGATAATTTGATGTTGGTTTAGGAGATAAAATGAGTGAAATTTTAGAAATTTGCCAAAAGGCAAAAGCATCTTGCACTGAGCTTTTAAACTTAAGCGAAGGCACAAAAAACGAAATTTTAAGAGCCGTTGCAAGTGAAATTTTAGCTTGCAAAGAGGAGATAAAAGCGGCGAATTTGATCGACCTTGAAAACGGCGAAAAGTCAGGTTTGAGCGCGGCACTTCTTGATAGACTTAAGCTGAGTGATTCTAGGATCGAAGCGATGGCGCAAGGCGTGCTAGAGCTTGCAAATTTCCCCGATCCTATCGGAGAAATTTTAGATGGATGGAGGCATAAAAACGGCATGCAGATAAGCAAAATTCGCGTGCCTCTTGGCGTGCTTGGCATCATCTACGAATCCCGCCCAAACGTTACTATAGATGCCGCAGCCTTGGCGCTTAAATCCTCAAATGCAGTTATCCTAAGAGGGTCTGCAAATGCGATAAGCTCGAATAAATTTCTTGTAAATTTGTTTAATAGAGTCGCGGACAAATTCTCTCTTCCTAAAAATGCCGTGCAGCTAATTACAAACACGGATCGCAAGGCCGTAAGCGAAATGATAAAAATGCACGAATTTATCGATGTCCTAATCCCGCGCGGAGGTAAAAATTTAAAGGAATTTATCATCCAAAACGCAACGATTCCGGTCATAGAAACGGGTGCTGGAGTGTGTCATATCTATGTTGATGAGAGTGCGAATTTAAATGAGGCCATAGAGATCATAAAAAACGCCAAAACTCAGCGTCCAAGCACTTGTAATAGCGTTGAATGCGTGCTTTTACACGAAAAAATAGCCGATGAAATTTTGCCTAGCTTGATCGCTAAACTTGATAATGTCGAGCTAAGACTTGATAGAAATTTATATGAAAATTTCGGCGGTTTTAGCAATGTGCGCCTTGCGAGCAAGGAGGACTTCGGAGAGGAGTTTTTAGACCTCGTTTTGGCGGTAAAATCGGTGCAGGACACTAGCGAAGCGATAAGCTATATAAATTCCCATTCAAGCGGGCATTCTGATAGTATCTTAAGCCAAAATTATGAAAATATCGAGAAGTTCTTAAATGCGGTTGATAGTGCGGTTGTGTATGCTAATGCTTCTACGCGATTTAGCGACGGAGGAGAATTTGGCTTTGGCGGAGAGATAGGTATCAGTACGCAAAAGCTTCATGCACGCGGACCTATGGGCGTAAAAGAGCTTACGACGGTTAAATATGTCGTTAGAGGAAACGGGCAAATTCGCTGATAAGGCTTAGTTTTTTATACTTACGCCAAGTTGAAATTTTATTTTCAAGCTTGGTAGGCTACGTGTTTAGTCTGCACTTAAAAATTAAATTTCGCCTTGCCTAATCAAAAATCGCTTCTAAAAATGTACGATTGCTTGCTTTGTGCTTAGCCTGATTTTTGATTTGATTGTTTTAATTTAAGGATAAATATGGATTTAAATCAAGCCATTTTGCTTACTAGACAAAAGCAAATCGAATATCAAAAAACAGTTATAAAAATATCGGTTTTATTTGCTCTGTTTGTATGTTTGATATTTTTTGCGTGGTCTTTTGTGGATACGACAGTTGCAAAGATTATAATAGGTACAATTTGTGGTATTGTTTTTATTGTATCTTGTTTATACTTCTTGTATGTGTTGCTAAATAGCGAAAACGACTATCTGCTTTTTTATAAAGATGTTTTTGTAAAGACAGCAATCACCGATCTTGAGCTAAATTTAAAATATGAGCATTGGGAAGGAGTTAAGCAAAGCGAATTTAAAAAAGTTGGCATTTTTAGGTGTATTAATATCAAAGGAGAGGATCAGATAAGCGGTGAACTATACGGGATAAAATTTTATTTTAGCGAGGCAAAAAATATTAATAATTCCTATCTATGCGCAGAAAATATGTTGCTTTTTGGTTTATCGATTGCCGCTATTATTTACGAAAGATTTGCAAATGATAATTTTAATGGTAGCGTTTTGATTTGCGAGCTTAATAAGGAGTTTGAAAATCAAATTATAATAGTTAATCAAGAGCTTGCTGCTGAGCGTTTTAGCGATAAGAGATCTGTCGATAATATTGATTTTGCAGGTGAGTTTTGCGTATTTACGGAAGATGAGACTAAAGCAAGAGATTTTCTAACATATTCTTTTATGAAGCGCCTATCTGCTTTGATGCAAAATTTAAACGATAAATTTAGCCTATGTGCGGCTTTTGTGGATGATAAATTTTATCTATTTTTAAACGACTCTTGCGATAAATTTCAAACCTCTATATTTAGCAAATCAGTAAGTTTAAAAACAGCTCATAATATTCAAGCGCAAATAAGAGATATTTTAGATATTATTAAAGAGCTAAATTTGATGATAAATAAGGAGAAAAGATGAAAATAGGATTTATCGGCGCGGGGAATATGGGAAGTGCGATGATAGCGGCAGTTGCAAATTCTAAATTTGCTGATTTGGCGGAGATTTTCGTCTATGATAGAAGCAAAAACGAGAATTTAAAGTTCAAATTTGGCATTACTCCGCTTGCTAATGAGCGTGAAGTAGTGCAAAACGCAGATATAGTCGTGCTTGCCGTTAAGCCAAACTGTTATGAAAACCTCTTAAATTTGATCAAAAAAGATATAAAAGACCAGATTGTCATTACTTTAGCGCCAAATTTCAGCATGGAAAAAGTAGCGAGCATAATCGGCGAGAATAAAAAGATAGTAAGAACCATGCCAAACACTCCTGCAGCGATCGGTGAGGGCGTGACGGCGGTAAGTTTCGGAGAAAATTTAAGCGCTCAAGAAAAAGATAGCGTGATGAACCTGCTTGCTTGCTTCGGCACGGCGCATGAGATAAACGAGTCGCTCATGGGTGCGTTTGTGGGTATTGCAGGAAGCTTGCCTGCGTATGTGTATGTATTTATCGAGGCTTTAGCCGATGCGGGAGTGCTAAACGGAATTCCTCGCGCCAAGGCTTACGAGATAGTTGCGGCAAGCATCGCAGGAAGTGCGGATATGGTGCTAAAAAGCGGCAAGCATCCCGCAGTGCTTAAAGATGAGGTCTGCTCGCCGTCGGGAACTACGATAGAAGCGCTTAGAGTGCTTGAAGAAAGAGGTTTTAGATCAGCCGTGATAGAGGCAGTAAATGCCGCCACTCTTAAGGCAAACGGCAAAATTTAAGTCTAAATTCGCAAGCTTGATCCGCTAAAATCATAAATAAACTTAAGGAGTAAGCCGTGAGCGTAAGTTTTAACATTAAAAACAAGAAGAAATTTCTAACTTACGCAGATGTTTTAAGCGTGGAAGAGTGTTTTAACATCTCGCCAAATATCACGCAATTTAGCTTTGATGAGAGTGGGGAGGACTTTGACGTGGAAGGCTTTTACTCTTCAAAGCTGAGTGATTATACCTGCTTGCTTTTGGGAGTTGACGGAGTAAGCGGGCGCGGGTTTGAACTATCTTATGAACCCGAAATCAAAAGCTATAGCGTTCGAATTCTCACGCCAAGCACGAGCTTTGATTGGAAAATAGCTCTTGAATATATGAAAAATTTGGCCCATCGTATGGGAAGCGATATCGTAAGCGAAGAGGATGAGAAATTTAGCCCTGATAAGATAGAGAAATTTGACTACGAACGCGATATAAAAGCGGGTTTGAATGCGCTAAGAGACCATGATATGATGTATATGCAAGGCGTTTATAGGCCTGTTGCCATAAGCTCTAAGATGGCTGAAGAAATTTTAGCCGGCAGCGATGCAGTAAAAGAATTTGACGAGCTTATCAAGCGCACTCAATACCACGATGCTTTTAGCGCCAATCAGGCATTTTACAAGAAAGATGACGGCGCAGTGCTGGGCAGTTACGCCCTTACGCAAGAGCTTGATACTATCTTGCCTTATGAACCGATGGTTGAAAATATAAATCTTGATATAAAAAATGAAGATATCGAGTGGGTTATATCGCTAGTGGCGATTGATGGCGATAGCGAGAATTTAGAGGATTATAAGGTTATCGGCACGATTAGGTATGATGATTTTATATCAAATTTGCCTAAAGATAAATTTGAGTTTTTAGACGCAAATTATATGGTGGTCAAAGGGCTTTTGCGTGAGGAGTTAAACGAGCTTATCTCAAAGTGTAAAAATAGACTTGAAGCGGAGGGCGAGTGATTGAAAATAATGAAATTTATCATGGCGGGTATCGCTAGCATGGGGCTTTTTGTGCAGGCGGCAGAAACAGAAAAAATCATAGCGCCTTTTATCTATGATGAGCTTTCTTTTTCCGCAGAAGGGTTGATAAGCGTTAAAAAAGATGGCAAATACGGCGTTATAGATTTAGAAGGAAGGGAAATTTTGCCGTTTGCTTACGACTATCTTTCGCAATTTAAAGAAGGACTTGCCATAGTTGCCAAGATAACAGATAGCACCGCAAAATACGGCTTCATCGATAAGAGAGGCAAGGTCGTGATTGCCATGGAGTATGAGCTTGTTTTTCTTTTAAATAAAGGCGTTAGCGGCTTTTTGTTTAATAACGGCATCGCAAAAGTGTCAAAAGACGGCAAATATGGTTTTATAGACAAAAACGGAAAAATCGTAACGCCTATAATATACGATCAAGCTTATTGGATAGATGATAAATTCGCCAAAATTTTTGAGTATAAAGATAGAAAAGCGGGTCTTATAAACACTTCCGGCAAGATTGTTTTGCCCGTAGAATACGAAGAGCATATTATCGTTGATAAAAGCGGACTTTTCATAGCTAGAAAGCGTGGCGAGGAGAGGGCGAAATTTATAGATGAGAATTTAAACGTAGTCCTGCAGGGAGATTATCTAACCGGCGCTTTTAACGACGGACTTGCCAGAGTCGGCTTTCACAAGCAAGGCTATATGGATAAAACAGGCAAGCTCGTGATAGATAAAATTTACGATACGGCTGCGGATTTTAAAAACGGCTTTGCCGAAGTTAGCAAAGGCGAAAAATGGGGCGTTATAGATACTAGCGGTAAGGAAGTTGTGTCTTTAAAATTTGATAACGCAACGATATCGGGCGAAAATTTTGTCATGGTCCAAAAATACAAAAGGCACTTAAACGGCGTAGTTGCAAGCCGTAAATTTGGCTTTACGGATATGAGCGGGAAATTTGTTATGGATTTTGAATTTGATGATGCCGATATCTTTAAAGACGGTTTAGCCGTAGTTGCAAAAGGCGGTAAATACGGCGTAGTGGATAAAAATTTCAAATTTATAATCCCGCTTGAATACGAAGCTATTGCAAATTTTAAAGACGAGATCGCTTGGGTTAAAAAATCCGGCAAACAGGGCTTTATAGACAAAAATAACAAGATAGTTTTGCCGATAATTTATGATATGGCATATCACATACAAGCGGATATTTTTGCAGTCCAAAAAGACGGTAAATGGGGCATAGTAAAGCGCATTGACAGATGAAATTTAAAGCTTACTTTGCGTTTTTGATTTTAGCCGCTTTTGTTATGGCTTCTGAAATTTCGCCATTTGAGTCAGGCGGAAAATTCGGCTACACCGATAAAAACGGCTTTGAGATTATCTCGCCTAGATATGATTTGGCTTATGAATTTAGCGATGAAGTAGCCGTAGTTGTTGATGGTTGCGATAAGATTTGCAAGCATGGGCTGATTGATAAAAATGGCGAGTTTATAATCCCCGCGATTTACGAACATGTCTTTTTACATAAAAGCGGGCTTGTTTTAATCGCGCTGGATGGATTAAACTGGGGAGTTGCCGATAGAAACGGCAAGGTCTTAGTGCCTGTGAAATTTACCAAAATCAGCTTTTTAAGCAGTGGCGAGATAGAGGCGCAAAAGGGAAAGGCGACTGCTTTTTTTAGCCAAAACGGCGAATTTTTAAGTGGCGATATCGATGATAGCGATGATAGTGATTATAGTATAGCAAGTATTATTTCAAGGTACGCCACTTATCCAAACGAGGCTTTAGAACTTGGAATTAGCGGAAAAGTTGTAGTACAATTCACGCTTACTTCACACGGACAGATAAAAGATATCAAGATAAAAAATAGCTCGGGACATAAAATTTTAGACGATGCGGCGATTAAAACTATCAAAGAAATTTCAGCCAAATTCCCAAAGCCTAGCCGTGATACTCAAATAATAGCTCCGATCAGTTATAAAATCTCCGAGTAATGTTGATAAGCAGCGTGAGATTATTTTATGTAAATTTATTAAACTTGTTTAGCAATGTGAAAATTTTACTTATTTGATCGGATAGTAAGAATAAAATAGCGATAACAAAAAAGATAAATTTAGCGCCCGAAGACGCTAAATTTTAAAACGGTTTATAGACCATCATCCAGATGATGATGACCATAGCTATAGTAGGCACCTCGTTGTATGCGCGAAAGAACATGCCTGATTTGTTACAGCGTTTTTCGCGAAGCAGTTTCATGTATCTGCCAAGATCAAGATGGTATATCGCTAGCAGCACGACTACGGTAAGCTTTACATGCACATATCCGCTTTTAAGCAGGTCAGGTATCGCCACAAGTATCAAAATTCCCGTTAAAAACGTGCCGATGATAGAAACCCAGCCCACATAGTGATACATCTTATACTCTTGAACCTCGACTACCTTTACGAAGTCAGGTTTATCCATATGCTCTGCGTGATATACGTATAGGCGCGGTTGATAAAACAACACAGCCATCCACGATATGAACGCCAAGTAGTGAAAATACTTAATGAGATTATAGTATTCCGCCATTTACTCTCCTTTTATCTAAATAAAATTTCTTTTCTAGCTTCAAATTCGGCTTTGCTTATCCTGCCCTCTTCGTAAAGCTCATAAAGCCTTTTGAGCTGAGCTTCAAGATCTTGCTTTTTAAGCTCGTGTTTAAGTTCGTCTTTTTGCAAATTTTTCTCTACATAAACACCCGTAAGATATATATCAAACAGCCACCAGATACCCCAAATCAGCCAAAACAGCCAACCTATCAGTATCCAATATGTCATCGAGCCCATAAAAAACAGCGTCATCATAAAAAATCCGCTGATAAATTTGCCAAGATATATACGATGCGCTCCAAACCAGCCGCAAAACAGCCAAAGCGCATAAGCGATATATACGTTATTTCCCATTTTTCATCCTTTTTAAGTTTTATAAATTTAAGCGAATTTGCATCAAATTTATAAAATTTAAATGCGACTTTACCGGTTTGCTAGTACCCACTAGGCTTTTATTTGCCGGTACCTTTTGGCTTTTTAAAGCTTTGCCATAAGATAATACAAACCGCAACATCAATCATAACATCTGCAAGGTTAAAAATAGCAAAACTAAACCACTTATGCCAATAAACATAGTCCACAACTCCGCCGTGCACGAAGCGATCAAGTAGGTTAGAGCTGCCCGCACCAAGCAAAATTCCAATAGCTATGGTGTGATCTTTTAAAATCTCTTTTTGCCAGACAAGATATGCTAAAACCACTGCGATAAGAGCTACTTGGATGAATTTAAGCCACTCGCCAAGGCTTGCAAACATCGAGAAGGCAACACCTTTGTTAAACGCAAGCACCAAAGAGAAGTATTCTCCCTGCCATGTAAAGCCGTTTAAGAAAATTTGCTTAACGAGCTGATCGGCTATAAAAACGACAAAAAAAGCTATAAAAAATTTAATGAAAACCCTAGGCATTTAGAGCTTTAGTGAAGAATTTTTCCACTTCGTCCATTCGTTTTTGCACTTTGTCGGGGCATTTTCCTTCAAGTAGAAGGCGAATTAAATTTTCGGTTCCCGAGTATCTAAATAAAGGTCTGATTCCGTCTTTTCTGAGATTTTCTTCGAGTGCTTTTAGTCCTTCTATACTCTCAAGAGGTTTTTTGTCCGCAACTTTTAAATTTAGTAAGATTTGCGGATAAGGCTTGATCTCGCTTAAAATTTCGCTTGCTTTTTTGCCTTGAGTTAGCATGCAGGCAATAAATTGCATCGCAGCCACGAGCGCGTCGCCTGTTTTGGCATAATCTGAAAAGATTATATGTCCGCTTTGTTCGCCGCCAAAATTTATGCCGTTTTCTTGCATCATCTCAAGGACGTATTTATCGCCTACGTTTGCTCGAAGCAGCTTTATTTTATGCTTTGTAAGGTAGTCTTCAAGCGCGGCGTTGCTCATTACCGTAGCCACCACTCCGCCACCTTTTAGTGCTTTGTTTTTATGAAGATACATCGCAAGTACGCCAAGAAGTGCGTCTCCGTTTGCCACTTCACCCGTTTCATCAACTACGACAAGCCTATCGGCGTCTCCGTCAAAAGCAAGTCCGATATCAGCTCTTAATCGCACTACTTCGCTTGCTAAATTTTGTGGATAGAGCGCGCCGCAGTTTAGATTTATGTTGCTTCCGTTTGGCTCATCGTTTATCACGATGGTTTCCGCGCCAAGCTCGCTAAATATCGTCGGCGCTACTCTGTAAGCAGCGCCGTTTGCTGCGTCTAAAACAACTCTTATTCCGTGCAAAGTCAAAGATTTCGGAAAGGAATTTTTGATATGAACGATGTAGCGACCTATAACGTCGTCAATTCTCTTTGAAGCGCCGATTTCAAGCATATGTTTTTGGCTTTGAGCGATTAACTCGTCGTCAAAATAGATTTTTTCTATCTCGGCTTCGGCATCTTCGGTTAGTTTATTGCCGTGTTTATCAAAAAATTTGATACCGTTATCGTAGTATGGATTGTGGCTAGCGCTTATCATTATACCGGCATCACAGCGCATATCTTCGGTAAGAAATGCGATCGCAGGTGTGGGCATAGGACCGATCTGGCGCACGTTATAGCCAACCGCGGTAAGTCCCGCAACGATGGCTGTTTCTATCATATACCCGCTTCTTCTAGTGTCTTTGCCAAGCAAGATTGTATTAGTAACTTGAGCAAATTTACGAAAATAAATTCCAGCAGCCATCGCCAGCCTCATGGAAGTTTGCGCAGATAGTTTAGCTCCCGCCTTGCCTCTAACTCCGTCGGTACCGAATAGTTTCATATTTATCCTTCATGATTTAAAGGCTATTTTGCCTTATCTATGATAAAATTTGTTATATTCTATCAAAATTTCACAAATTTAAATACGTGAATTTTGACTGCTTTAAATTTCACTTAAATTAAGCGCTATTTAAAACTAAATTTTATATAATCACGGACTAAAATTATGAAAAAGGTATATTATGGCAAACCATAAATCTGCTGAAAAAAGAGCTAGACAGACGATAAAAAGAACCGAAAGAAACAGATTTTATCGCACAAGACTTAAGAATATAACAAAAGCCGTACGTGTAGCAGTAGAAGCCGGCGATAAAGAGACTGCTTTAAAAGCGCTAAAAGAAGCTAATAAAAGCCTACACAGCTTTGTTAGCAAAGGATTTTTGAAAAAACAAACAGCTTCACGCCGCGTTGGACGCTTGGCGAAGCTTGTAAATACTCTAAACACAGCCGCTTAATTACTAAATTTTAAATGTTAGCTAATAAACTGCAACCGTTTTTGGATCGCTATGACGAACTTTCTCGTCTGTTAAGCGATCCATCAATCACTCAAGATATCGCAAATATGACCAAGCTTTCCAAAGAGCAATCAAGCATAGAAGATATCAGAAATGCCTCTAAAGAATATTTGCAAATTTTAGCCGACATTGACGAAAACAAACTTTTACTTGATGACGACGAGCTTGGCGAGCTTGCTAAAGATGAGTTAAAGAGCCTTGAAATCCGCAAAATCGAGCTTGAAGAAGAGATAAAAATACTTCTGCTTCCAAAAGATCCAAACGACGATAAAAACATCTTTCTTGAAATTCGCGCTGGAACCGGTGGAGATGAGGCGGCGCTATTTGTAGGCGATCTTTTTAACGCTTACGTGCGCTATACCGAACTTCGCGGATATAAATTTGAAGTAGTGAGTCAAAGCGAGGGCAACACGGGCGGGTTTAAAGAGATTATCTTGCTCGTAAAAGGAAACGGCGCATACTCAAGGCTAAAATACGAAGGCGGAACGCATAGAGTTCAGCGTGTGCCTGAGACTGAAAGTCAAGGCAGAGTCCATACTTCCGCCGTTACTGTCGCAATCATGCCTGAAGTTGAAGATAGCGAGATAGAGATAAATCCAAACGACTTAAGAATCGACGTTATGCGAAGCTCGGGACACGGGGGACAAAGCGTAAACACAACCGATAGTGCCGTGCGTATCACACATATCCCAACAGGACTTGTCGTAACCAACCAGGACGGAAAAAGCCAGCATAAAAATAAAGAGGCCGCAATGAAAGTGCTTAAAGCTAGACTTTATGAGATGCAAGAGGCCGAGCGCCTTGCAAAAGAGACTAGCGAGCGCAAGAGCCAAGTGGGCACAGGAGATAGAAGCGGTCGAATTCGCACTTACAACTTCCCGCAAAATCGCATAAGCGACCACCGTATAAACTTAACTCTTTATCGTTTAGATGCGATCATGGCGGGTGGGCTTTTTGACGAGATAATAGAGCCTCTTATCGCTCATCATCAAGCCGAAGCTATCGCTGCTGCGGGGTTATAATATAAATTCATACTATTATCTGTTTAAACTTATATATCTTTGCATCATTGCGATACAAAAATCATAAACAGGCATATAAAGTAGATATAAATTTAAGTTTGTTTATGCCATAAATATCCTAGTTCGTTTCGCACTCTTTTTCGGAACAATCAGCTAAAATTTGATTAGATTAAGAGTAAATAGAAATTTGTGCTTATTAAGTTCAGACTGGTTGCATTTAGTTGATATAAGTAAATTTTAATTTCAGACAAACTAAAATCAAAAATCATTAAATTTTAAATTCTTAAATGCATAAACTCCGTTTTTTACCCGCTTAAAAATTTTTCTATTTTCAAGTAGTTTTATCGTCTCTATGACAGTCGGTTTGCTTGAATTTGTAGCATTGCAAATTTCTGCAATTGTGAAATTTATAAGTCCGTTTTCATCTAAATTTTGGATAAAAAACTCAATTATCTCAAATTTCTTTTCGCCGATTAAAGTGCCAAAAATTTCTCTTTCAAGCGAGTTCAAAATTTATCCCAAATCGCATATATCCACACTCCTCCGCAAAGCGTGTTGCATATCATTACCGCAGCGCTTCCTGCGTCTTTTGTCGCACCTGCTAGAGGATGAATTTCAGGGCTTGCAAGATCTACTATACGCTCAATAGCGGAGTTTATGCACTCGCAAACCAGAACCAAAACCATGCTAAAAATCAAAAATAAATTTAAGACCGCGCCGAAATTCCAAAACAAAAGAGAGATAAAAGCGGGCAAAAATATATAAATTTCAAGCCTAAAACTGCTTTCGTTTTTAAAAATTTCCTTTAGTCCTGCGATCGCGTAACTCCAATTTTTAAAGAATTTGTATTTTGGTTGATTTCTCAATTTTAGACCTTAAATTTTTGAATAATTATATCAAAATAGACTCTTAAATTTAGGTTGAGTGCGTATAATTGCAATTAAAAAGGACTGAATTTGAAACTGATTTCATGGAACGTAAACGGACTTCGCGCGGTCGCAAGCAAAGACGGATTTAGTTGGCTTGATGAGGTTAAGCCCGATTTCTTAGGGCTTCAAGAGATAAAAGTAAAAGAAGCTGATGTGCCTAGCGAGATTTATAAGCTCGGATTTAGCGATGTAAGCGTAAATTCGGCCGTCAGAGCAGGGTATTCGGGTGTGATGAGCCTTAGTAAGTTTCCGTTAGCTACTCTAAAATCTCAGTTTTTTAACGACGATGAGGGGCGAGTTTTGGAGCATAGGTTTGGCAATATCGTGCTTTTTAACATATACTTTCCAAACGGGCAAAAGGATGATGAAAGACTTGCCTATAAGATGGACTTTTACGCTAAATTTCTAGCTTACTGCAACGCGCTTGTGCGTGAGGGCAGGGACGTGATATTTTGCGGAGACGTTAATACCGCTCACCGCGAGATAGATCTTAAAAATCCAAAGGCGAATTCTAAGACTTCAGGCTTCTTGCCGATTGAGCGAGCGTGGATAGATGAAGTTATAAAGCACGGATTTATCGATACTTTTAGGCAAATTCACGGCGATAAAGAGGATGCTTATTCGTGGTGGAGCTATAGGTTTAACGCTAGAGCTAAAAATGTCGGCTGGAGGATTGATTATTTTTTCATTTCGGCAAGCCTTAAAGCTCGCCTTAAGGACGCATTTATACTTAGTGATATAACGGGAAGCGATCATTGTCCCGTGGGAATTGAGATAGAAATTTAATCGTTTTTCGTTTTGATAAATTCGCATTGCTTTTATGTTATTTAGTAAGGATTAAAACTCCTAGTTTGGCTAACTAGTCGGCTAAATTTAATCAAGCAAGTTAAATTTAGCCCTAAACGCAAAAAGCTTGAAAATTCATATCAAATTTTAAATTCGTATCCAAATATATGGCTTTTAAAAAAGACGCTTTGAGATAAACTAGTTGCTTGAGGATCTGATAGTTTTAAAAAGTATCACCCAAATCGCAAGTAGCAGGTATATGGCAATGCCCATTACCATGGCCATAGTTAGTATCTTAAACACTTCTATCGTTTCATTGTGAGCGCCTGCTGTGTCAAGGTATGGCACGGCGAGATATCCGCCAACTCCGATTATCAAAAGTAAGAAATAGCACTTCCAAGAGAATATAAAATTAAACATTTCGAGCCTTTTCGCGCTTAAATTTTTACAATTATATTCAAATTTGGGTGAAATTTTATAGATATGCGTTAATAAATAGAGTTGTTTAAGTTTGGATTAATAATCTTAATTTTTATTTACCGATTTTAAATAATATATTAACGAGACTGCATTAAAATACCGCAATTTTAAATAAAATAAAGGATAAAAAATGAGAAAAGTTAATAAAATTTACAAATCAAATAGTGCGCATTGGGTCGGAGACGGATTTTTAGTTCAGCCACTTTTTAGCCACATGGACGAAGATCGCGGTACTGATCCGTTTTTGATGCTTGATTACGCTGCACCTCAGGTTTTTAAACCGAATTTAACGGACTTTCCAAGAGGAGTCGGACACCATCCGCATAAAGGATTTGAGACCGTAACGATAGCTTATAGCGGCGAGGTCGCACATAAGGATTCAAGCGGTGGCGGCGGAGTTATAAAATCGGGCGACGTGCAATGGATGACGGCGGGTGCGGGCATAGTGCACGAGGAGTTTCACTCTTTGGATTTTAGCCGTTCGGGCGGACTTTTTGAGATGGTTCAGCTCTGGGTAAATTTACCTAAAAAGCATAAAAACACTCCCGCAAAATACCAGCACTTATCGCGCCAAGCAATCCCTGTGATCAAATTTGCAGACGGTGCGGGACAGGCAAGGATCATAGCGGGAGAATTTGATGGAGTAAGCGGAGCGGCGAGCACATTTACGCCGATGAATGTTTGGGATGTTATGATAAATTCCGGCAAAGAAGCAGTTATAAACGTACCTGCTTCACATTCGCTTTCTATGGTTGTTTTGCGCGGAGAAGCGATTTTTAACGGCAATGAAAGCGCAGGCGAGGCTCAGTTGGTAAATTTTGAAAAAGGCGACGGTGAAGTGAGAGTAAAGGCAGTCGGACAAGATGTAAAAATCCTACTTCTTTCGGGAGAACCTATAGATGAGCCGATTGTCGGATACGGACCGTTTGTGATGAATACAAAAGATGAAATTCGCCAAGCTATTGATGATTATAACAGCGGAAAATTCGGTAGCATAGGCTAAATTTGACCTATTGGTGCGGAGTTATAAAATAGTAAGCGTAAAATCAAAACGGCTTTAAATGAGCCAAGAACCCATGGTCTAAAAGATGGGTGATGAGAATTTTTACGCTTATGCCTATGAGTATAACTCCGCCTAAAATAAGAGCCTTTTTTTCTAAAACTATACCCAAAAATTTGCCCGCATAACACGCCAAAATGCATAGTATAAAGCAGATAGATCCTATCAAAATACTAGTATAAATGATATCTATATTCTCAAAGCTAAACGTCACTCCGACAGCCAGCGCGTCGATGCTCGTGGCTATTGCGCCGATGGTTAGGACCTTTAGTCCTAGGTCATTTAAACAGGCTTCGTCTTTATGCTCTCTTGCTTCAAGTATCATCTTGATGCCCAAAAACGAAAGTATGCCAAATGCGACAAAATGGTCTATGGAAGCTATGAAGCTTACGAAGGTTAGCCCTAAAAAATATCCCAAAAAGGGCATAAGAGCTTGAAAAAAACCAAATATAAAAGAGACTTTAATGACCCCCGAAACGGTTAATGCGCGGCATTTTGCACCGCTTGCGATACTGAGCGCTACGCTATCCATGGCAAGGGCGAAAGCTAGTAGTAAAAGCTCCATAAATTCTCCTGAAAAAGGCTAATTTTACATTAAAACTAATTTTTTTAAGATTAAAATCGGCTTTATTTGATGGAATTAAAATTTGATATTTTATGAGCGCAAATTTAGCGTATAAAGATAAATTTCAAGTGATGAAAAGCCAAAATTTAATATCATTTTATTTACTTGCCAAGCCGAATTTATGCTTGCAGGGTTAAATTTAAAGGATATTATTATGAAAAAAATCGTGATTTTGGCGCTATTTTTTGCTTTAAGTGCTTTTGGTACGGATTGGGGTAAGATGGTTGGAGACGGGCTTAAAGCCGTAAATCAAGCCTCTACAAAGAGCGATTATAAAAGCATGGTAAGCTCGGCTCTTGAGTATGCCGTAAAAGAGCTTTCAAATGACGGATTTATCAAAAACGCCACGGCTAAAATTCCGCTTCCGCCAAGCTTGCAAACGGCTGCAAATTTGGCAAAGAAAGTTGGCGGCGACAAGTGGGCAAACGAGTTGGTTGCTTCCATAAACAAAGCCGCAAGTAGCGCAGTTCCCGGAGCTGCCGATGTCTTTTCAAAAACTATAAAAAACATGAGTGAAAGCGATGTCAAAAAGATCATGAGCGGTGGAAATGATAGCTTTAGTAAATTTTTGCAACAAAATTCAAGCAAAGAGCTTGAAAAGATATTTAAGCCGATCATTGAAAAGATGATGAGTCAAAACAGCTTTGCAACCGCTTATAACGGCTTAAATTCATTTGTGAAAAATTCTCTTGGCGGCTCGGAGAGCATGAAGTCGGTTAAATCTGTAGCCTCAAGCCTTGGCATGGGCGAATATGTAACAAACGATGGCGAGGATCTAAACGGATACATCACGAGAAAGACGCTTGATGGGCTATTTAAAGTGATGAGCGAAAATGAAAAGTCGCTTAGAAGCGATCCTGTGGGTTACGGCAAAAAAGCTATTGAAAATATCTTTAAATAACTTTTAGCTTAAATTTAAACTCATAATATGACGAAAAAGATAAAGGAATTTGGCGCCGATCTTGCTCTTGTAGTCGTTGCCGTCGTGTGGGGCGTGACGTTTTTGCCGATGGCTGAAGCGCTTAAGAGCAACGGCGTTTTTGTCATTTTATTTTGGAGATTTTTAATCTCAACTCTGCTAATGAGTTTGATTTCGATTAAATTTGTTAAGAAATTTGACTCAAATTCTCTTAAATTCGGCTCTTTGCTAGGCGTGTTTTTGTTTGCGGGCTTTGCGCTTCAAACCTTTGCCCTTAAATATACTTTTAGCTCGACCGTTGCTTTTATCACGGGATTAAATGTAGTTTTTGTGCCTTTTATAGTATTTCTGTTTTTTAGGCAAAAAGTCTATGTTTATTCGTTTATAGGAGCCTTTTTATCGGCTTTTGGGCTGTATTTGCTAAGCGATAGCGAGCTTGGGTTTGGCAGAGGAGAAATTCTCTCTGTGCTTTGTGCCGTTGCTTATTCTGTTCATATTATATTTACGGGCGTTTTTGTGCGCAAATGCGAGCTTTATCAGATGGTTTGCATGCAGTTTTTTATAGTAACCGCCCTATGTCTTTTTGCGGCTCTTGTTTTTGATACGCATAGCGTTTTGCCTGTGGCTAACTATGCATTTTTTAAAGCCGTTATCATAACTTCGGTGTTTGCGACCGTCTTTGCATTTTTTGTTCAGTCGGCGATGCAGCGCTACACAACTCCTATGAAAACGGCTCTTATCTTTACTTTTGAGCCTGTTAGTGCGGGGCTTTTTGGGTATTTTGTTGGCGGGGAAATTTTAAGCTCGTGGCAGATTTTAGGAGCTTTGCTTATACTTTTTGGAATTATAATCAGTGAAGTGGGAAGCTATTACAAGAGTCAAAAAGCTTAAATTTCGTTATCTTACAGGCACAAATTTATTAAAAATAACCAAATTTAGCGCCTATTTATAGCCGTAAATATAAAAAAGCAGATTGAAGCTATAAGTATTATGCTCGCTCCGCTTGTTAAGTTCGCCTCAAAGCTAAGCCAGAGCCCCGATATGCAAAACGCAGCCGAGATAAGAGTGGCGTTTAGCATCATTGCACCAAGGCGTTTAGAGAAATTTTGCGCTATATAAGGCGGTATGGTAAGAAGTGCGATGACCAAGATAAGCCCCACTGCGCGTATCGTCATCACGACACTTAGCGCCATCATACAGACTAGCACATAGTATAAAAGCGTGGTTTTTACTCCGCGAAGTTTTGCGAATTCCGAATCAAAACTAAGGGCTTCAAACTGCCTGTAAAGCAGCGTAACTATAAGTAAGATGACACAATCAACCGCCGCCATAAAGGCTAAATCGCTATCAGGCACCGCTAAAATCGAGCCAAAAAGATAGCTCATGAGATCTACGTTGTATCCGGGCGTTAGATCGATTAAGATAATACCAAACGCCATCCCAAACGCCCAAAGTGCGCCGATGACCGAGTCCATTTTGCTCTTATCGTTTAGCGTGATAGTAGCTATCAGGAGTGCTAGAAATATCGCAAATCCGCTAGCACCCAAAAGCGGCTCAAGCGAAAAGTAAAACGCCAGCCCAAGTCCGCCGTAAGCTCCGTGCGCTATGCCGCCGGCGATGAAAACCATGCGATTTATAACTACAAGCGAGCCGATAACTCCGCACGCGATACTTACCAAAAGCCCTGCCATAAGGGCGTTTTGCATGAATTCCAAATTTAGCGCTTCTAGCATTTTTGCCCTTTGTCTAAGCTCTTGCAACCGCACTCTTTAAGCGCGATCTCGACATCGCAAAAGTGATTATGCTCGTGTGCAAGATGAGCGATAAATTCTTGCTTAGAGCGATCAGGCGCGATGTCGTGCATGTGAATTTTGTGATTTACGTAAGCAACTTTCGTAGCGAAGCTAAGTGCGATATTTACGTCGTGGCTTATCAAGATGACACCGATTCCTTCTTTGTTTATCTCGCTAAGCAGGCTGTAAATCGCGGCTTGTCCTTTGGTGTCGATGCTTGCGGTTGGCTCATCAAGCATGAGAATTTTAGCCTTTGCGCAAAGCGCTCTTGCGATATAAACTCTTTGCCTTTGACCGCCTGAGAGCTCGCCTATGCGAGAGTTTGCAAACTCGCTCATGCCGACTTTTTCAAGCGCTTTTATCGCTTCTGATTTATCGTTCTTTGTGTAAAAGCCGAAAATTTTCCTATCGATTCGCCCCATAAGCACCACTTCTAAAACCCTCATCGGAAAATTTGCGTTTATGAATATGTTTTGAGGGACGTATCCTATGGTTTTGCTAACCTCGCTTGGGTTTTTATCAAATATCTTTATCTCGCCGCTTTTAGGTCTTAAAAGCCCTAGCATAAGGCGAAGCAGGGTTGATTTGCCTCCGCCGTTTGGACCTATGATAGCTAGAAAATCCTTGATATCATAGTTTAAATTTATATTTTCAAATATCAAATTCTCATCGTATCCAAACGACAAATTTTCTATCTTAATCCCGTTCATAAAACCGATATCCTACCTGCGATAAAAAACATAAAAGCTCCCAAGCCAAACATCACTAAAAGAGCTAAGAATTCGCAGTAAATTTTTAAATTTTTATATTTTGAGAGTGCATTTACCTTCGTGCCAAAAACCGCTGCGATAAATATAACTATACTCATACCAAGCGCCATAAAAACGCCGCTCATCATGCCTATAAACCAGCTGTTTAGACTAAATGCAAGTATAAAGACGATGATAGTTCCCGGACACGGCACAAGCGAGGCTGCAAGCGCTACAAACCACTCGTTTAGGCTCTTTGGCTTAACTTCCATTGCTTTACAAGCCGCACATCCGCAGTCTGCTTTGTGAGGGCTAAATTTGTAGTTATGAACCTTTGGTTTAAGTGATTTTAGCTTCGTAAATATCATATAAGCAGAGATTGCCATGATGATTAGGGCTGAAATTTTAGTCGTTAAATTTGCAGCGGAATTTGCTACGTTTGCCGCAAAACTTTCAAGCAAACTCATGGTAATCCAAACCAGCATGAGCGCGCCAAGCACGTGCAAAATGCCGATTTTAAGCGAGAAGCCAAAAGCTTTTAAGTAGCTGCCTCCGCTTGCCGCAAAATACGATGTCGTAAGCAGTTTGCCATGTCCCGGGCCCGCTGCGTGTAAAAAGCCGTAGACGAAGCTAAAAAGCATGATAAGAGCAAATTTTGAGGCTTCAAATGCAGTTGAGTTTTCTTTGATGAGCTCTTTTAGCCTGTCTAAAAATCCTATCGTGGTTCTGGCAAGAGAGTTAAATTTCGCTTCGTCTATCGCGTCAATCTCTTCTAAATTTTTGTTTTTTACAAGCGAGCTAAGCTCAGGCTTGTCTTTGTTTGAAATTTTAGGTTTTTGCTCGCTCATCTCAAAAAACACGGTGTTTAAATTTGAATTTGGCACTATGAAAATGGATTCGGTTATCCTGTAAGGCTCGTCGTTTGCGATTTTGAAGTTAAAAAATCCTTCGCGATCGATTATCTCAAACACAACCACACGGAGAGGCAAAATTTCTAAATTTAGCTCCAAAACATACTCGAAATTTAGCCTGTTTTCTTCGATATAAACGCGTTGGCTCTTTGTTTTGACGAATAAATTTTCGCTCGCGCCCTCGCCGTCATAAAAGCTAACCGTAGTAAGATACCCGCGCGGCACGATGTAGTCAAGCAAGGACTTTTGGACGTTCCAAGCTTCTTTTTCGTTTAGCTTTTTATCGGCGTCCTCGTCGTATCCTTGCATGGTTAGCTCGGTGAAATTTTCTGAAAACGTCCATGTTATCGTAGCTGTTTTAATCGTGTCGCTCCATGCGTCAAATTTGATCTGCGCATGAGCTGTGGGTGTGTAAAGTGCACAAAGCGCACACGAGTAGGCAATGGACGCAAAAAGCGTCAGTGCGGCCAGTATGCGCCCAAATTTCATCATTAAAGACTCTTAGCGAAAATTTCGGCTGTCTTTTTAAGCTCAGCCTCCCAATCAAGCGGGAGCTGATCTATCTCAACTACCTTTGCACCCGTTTCTTTTGCGATTAAATTTGCCGATTTTTTAGAAAACTGAGGTGCTACGAAGATGACTTTTACGCCGTGCTCTTTTGCCTCCTTGATGAGGTTTGCAAGCTCTGCGGGCTTTGGCTCTTTGCCCTCGACTTCTATAGAAATTTGCTCTAAATCATAGCGCTTTGCAAAATATCCCCAAGATGGGTGATACACGATAAATTCGCGGTTTTTAAGATTTGCAAGCTTATCTTTGATGAATTTGTCAAGTTCGTCTAGCTTAACGAGAAATTTCTCGTAATTTGCGTTATAAAGCTCTTTATGCTCGGGAAAAACTCTAACAAGTCCGTTTAGGATGTTTTTAGCCTGAGTTTTTACAAGCACCGGATCAAGCCAGATGTGTGGATCAAGCCCGTCGTGGCTATGACAATGCACTTTTCCGTTGTGTTCGTGGCAATGCTCTTTTTTATCGTGCGCGTGCCCCTCATGCTCATGCTCTTGCATAGCGACTCTTTCTACTCCTTTTTGAGTAAAAATAAATTTTAGCTTTGGAAACGACTGCTGAAATTTAGGCAACCAAACCTCTTCAAATTCAATGCCTATGGCAAAATAAAGTTTACTGTTTTCAAGAGATTTCATCTGCTTTGGCTTTGGCTCGTAAGTGTGAGGATCGGCTCCAGGAGATACCATGGTATTTACTTCAACCGTGCCGCCTGCGATCTGCTTTACGAAAAATTCTTGAGGTAATATACTTACGCTAACGACGGGTTTTGCAAAGCATACAAGCGCACCAAAACATAAAAAAGCTAAAATTTTCTTCATCTTAAACCTTTTTTTAAATTTTTAGGGAAGTATAGCAAAAGCAACTTAGTTGCGAATTAATGCTTTTTTATATAAATTTTAGTATGATAGCTTTTGAGATTAAACGAAAGGATGAGATGTCGCCTCAAGAGCTCTTAAGGATAAACGATATAAAGGCAACTCCGCTTCGGTTGCAAATTTTAGAAATTTTATCTCGCGCCGATACTCCGCTTGGGTACGATGAAATTCTAAGCAAAATTAAGGCCAATAAAACGACATTTTACCGCTCGATGGAGATTTTTGAAGCTAAAGGCATTATCGTAAAAAGCGAAAACAACCACAAAAATTTCTATGAGCTTGCAGGCGAAGCAAAGGCGTATTTTGTCTGTGATGTTTGCAGAAAGATGACAAATATCGATATGCCGAATTTAAACCAAAGCCACGTTAAAAGCGTAGTCGTAAAGGGAATTTGCGACGATTGCTTTTAAATTTCCTCATTTTCGCCGTAAAGCTCCGCAAGATGATCGGGGATCGCCTTTGGACGCTTTTTGTCAAGATCAAAATATACGTAAGTGGTTATGGCTTTAGCTATGATCTTGCCGTCTTTTATAAATTCGTAAAATCTGTTTGAACTAACTTTTCTAGCCTGCTTTGTCCATGTTTTTATCTCGATCTCATCTCCTAAATAAATTTGCTCTAAATAGTCGATTTCGTTGCGTTTTATAACCCAAGTCGAGTTGTTTTTAAGCTGCTCTTCAAACGTATCTCCTACGAAATTTGAGTGCGCAAAAGCCGCTTCTTGCATCCAAACAAGATAGTATGCGTTGTTTGCATGGTTGTTTATGTCTATGGCCTCTTTGCCTACTTTAAATTTGTAGCTAAAAATTCTCATATTTGTCCTTTTGTTTGATACAATTGTAACTCAAATTTTTAAAAAGGCGGTTTTATGAAGAGCTCTTGGGATAAAAAAGCGGCTAATTACTCAAGATATGAGGGCGAACTTAACGAATTTCAAAAAGAATTTTTTGATAAGTTGGATAAATACGGAATAGACTTTAAAGAAAAAACTCTTATAGATGTGGGTTGTGGAACAGGCGTGAAAACTCTTCATCTTGCTAAAATGTGTAAAAACGTAACAGGTCTTGACCTCTCGACCAAGATGCTTGAGGTTATGAGCGATGACGCTCGCAAATTCGGTATCTCAAATTTAAGGATAGTTGAGAGCGATTGGACAAGCTTTAAGCTTGATCAAATTTACGATATAGCTTTTAGCACTATGAGTCCTGCGATCGCAACCGTGGAGGACTTTGATAAATTTACAAGTGCAGGCAAGCAAAGAGTTTATCTGTGGTGGAATAAGCCTAGAAATTCGGACTTAATCAATAAATTTTATGAAATTTACGGCGAGAGAAAAGGGTGGTTTGATAGAGCAAGCGGGTTTGAGTATCACTTGCAAATGCAAAAAATTCCTTTTAAATCAGAGATTATCCAAGAGGTAAGAAGCAAGGATTTGAGTTTGCAGGAAGCTTACGAAAATGTTACTTGGCATTTAGAAATCGGCGAAATTAAATTTGATGAAAAATCCCTTAAAAACGAACTTGAAAAGCAAAGTATAAACGGAAAAATAACAGAAACTATCAGCTCTTCAATGAAACTTTTGGTGTTTTAGGATATAATCGGATAATTTTTTGTCGGAGAGTATTTTGAGGTTTTTGTTGATATTTTTAATGTCTATGTCGCTTTTTGCAGGCAATCAGCTATTTACTCCGATTGAGCCTATTGAATATGACTATAAAAAAGCGCAGCTTGGCAAAAACCTTTTTTACGATACTAGACTTAGCCCAAGCGGAACTATATCCTGTGAAAGATGTCATAATCTTTACTGGAATACAAGCGGCACTATTGATCACAACATAAAAGTATCAGGCAATTTTTATATGAACGTACCTACCATACTTAATTCTGCTTTAAATTTTATATTTTTTAAAAACGGTAGATCAAGAGATATCTACGATCAAGTTTCAGAAAGTATAACCGACTTAAATCAGCTCGGTAGCTCCAAGGAATTTGTGCTTCAAAAAGTAAATTCTAATTCTAAATATAGAACTCAATTTAATAATTTATACGATGACGGTGTTACATTTGATAATATAGTAGATGCTATAGTTAATTTTGAAAAGTCTCTCCTAACCAAAAACTCCAGATTTGATATGTTTTTAAGAGGCGAGAAAAATGCTTTAAGCGATGATGAAAAAAGCGGTTTTAATCTTTTTAAAAAAGCAGGTTGTGTAAATTGCCATAGCGGAGTTAATTTAGGAGCTAACGTATATTTTTTACAAAATGTAAAAAATATAGATAAAAATGATTTGTTAGATTATTATAAAGTCCCCGGTCTTAGGAATATATCAAAAACATCACCTTATTTTTATACCGGCTCCGTAGCCGATTTAAAAGATGCCATTAGACATATATCCTCGATCCAAACTTTTTATACCTTAAACGACGAGCAAGTAGAACTTATTTATAAATTTTTACTTACTCTTACCGGGGAAAAGCCGGAAATTTTAAAATGAAAAATAAATTTAATTTACTAAAAATACTCTTTTTATCTTTTGGATTACTTATATTTGTAAGCGGTATAATAACCTATAAGGCAACCAAAGACGTATTAAAAGGATATACCGCAAGAACGTCAATATATAACTTGGTGAGGGCAAATAAGGATATTAATTATATTTTAGATAAGACTTTTTTACAAGCCGATCATGATAGGATAATGCAATTAATTAGGGACTTTAGGAATAATTTGGATAGTGTTTTAACAGTCGAGAGCTTTAATTCTTTAAACACCATATCCGCCAAGAAGGGCAACATAGAACAGATCAAGAAGGTCTTTGCTAAAAAAAGTAACTTAATAGATGTGTTTAACTCTATAGCTATCCATGCTAAATTTTTATACGATGATATTATTTTTAATAACTTTTTTGAAAGTAAATACTTCGATAAGGTTATGCCAGGAATTTTACTTTTTAGATACGATACTAGGGCGGATCTTGAGCGTCAAAAATTGCTTGTAGAAAGCTACTTAATACTAGAAGGACTAGCTACAAACGATAAATCGTTTTTGCAATCGGCAAAGACATTAATAGATTACTACCGAAGAGCTCAAGATGTTTTGATGCAAATCGAAGATTTGAATATAAGACAAGAGCTTAATAAAATAATAATGGATAATCAAGCTTACATAGATAGTGCTATAGTATCTCTTAAAAATACGACAAGAATTTTTATTATACTTATCGCAGTAAGCATGCTTGTGATGTATCTTGCCTATTCTAAAAGCGCAAGGTCTTTGAAACAACTAAATCATATGCGTCAAGCGGTAGATAATATCTTTAGTTCTGTTATATTTTTAGACACAAATAGAACTATTACATATGTAAATAAAGTTTTTGAAGAAACGACAGGATACACTGCGGATGAGGTTAAAGGAAGAAGTGCCGATATATTAAAGTATCACAGCCATCTTAATGAATTTTATGAAGATTTAATGGAGACTATCGAGAATAATAAAATTTGGAAGTGTGATGAATTTATTAGCGAGTCAAAATCAGGAGAACCTATTTACGAGCAAGTTATGTTTGCTCCTCTTTTTGATGAAAACGGCAAAAGAGACGGGTTTTTATCAGTAAAATTTAATAGAACTAAAGAGATAGTTACCGCAAAAGAGCTTGCTAAAAAAGATACCGAGTTAAGAAATAGAGCCCTTTATGATAGACTTACAGGACTTGGCAGTTATTTTGGGCTTACTCAAAAGATGAATGACTATCCTCTTGGAATGATTATATACATAAACATAAACAACTTTATGGATTTTAGATTCTTTTACAAAACAAAAACTATCGATCTTATAATTATATCTTTTGCAAAGACGATTCAGCTGTGCATAGATACTTATAATATAAAAGCCGTAGTATATCGGGTTCAATTTGATGAATTTTGTATATGGTATGACGGAGATAATGTAGAAAGAGATATCACAAGGATAAAAGAGTATTTTGTCGCCAACGACCTTTATATAGTAGTAGATGATAAAAAAGAATTTATTCCTAACATAAAAACTACTATAGGTGTTAGTCTTATGCAAGATACCGTTCAGACAAACCGCCTAACTCAGGCTATGCTAGCACACCATGAAGCAAAAGACAAGGGAGAAGATGTATACTACTATACCGAAAATAGTCATATAGAGCAGCAATATTACCAAAACCAAATCATGTCAAGAACTATCGAGTATGCTATTTACAATAATACTATAGTTGTGGAGTGCCAAGCAGTCTACGATGTATCTTACGGTATTAAAAACCCTAGTGTGAAATACTATGAAGTTCTTGTAAGATTAATTGATGAACATGGGAAAATGCGTTATCCTGGGGAATTCTTGGATATCGCTAAGAAAATTTCACTTTATAATGATATAACAAAAAAAGTCATAGGCCATGTTTTTAGACTTGTTGAAAGATATCCTCAGCTAAGTTTCTCTATGAATTTATCCAATAGTGATATCGTAAATACTCAAATTAGCGATTTAATAGAAGAAAAATTAAGGATTTGTTCTTATCCCGAGCATGTCTATTTTGAGATTTTAGAATCCGAAGGTGTGGATGACTACGAAGCCGTAAATCAATTTATTAATAAAATTCATAGCTATAACTCCAAAATAGCAATTGACGACTTCGGTAGCGGTTACTCAAACTATTATCGAATTTTAGAGCTTGCCGTCGATACTATTAAAATAGACGGCTCAATAATTAAAAAACTTCCTTTTGATAAAAATGCTAGATATCTTATGCAAACCATAGTTGATTTCGCCAATCGTCAAAACTATAATGTTGTAGCCGAATTCGTAAGTAGTCCTGAAATTTTAGCTGAAGTTAGAAAGTTTGGAATTAAATACGCCCAAGGCTTTTTGCTTGGCAAGCCTGTGTCTCCTGACGAACTGCAAAAAACAACTACGGATACATATAGCAATATATCGCCTGCCAAATAAATTTTATTTTATATAAAAAAATAATTTTATTGTTAAAATATCTTATTTTAATTTAAAATTGTATATAAAATAAAAGAAATTTAATATGCTTGTAAAATATAAAACTTATATTGCCATTGATGATACCGATGAAATAGGATATACTAAATCCACCGGTATGCTTGCTGAAAATATAGTGGAATTTATAAATGAGCGCTTTTGTGAATGTTCTTTTATAAGTCGCCATCAGTTGCTAATTTACGAAAGAGTAAATTACACTTCGCACAACAGCTCAATGTGCTTTAGCGCCTATCTGAACGAAGTTCAAAGAGATGAGGTTATTAAATTTGCACAAGCTTTTTTGATAAAAGAGAGCGCGCCTAGCAGTGAGCCAGGGATCGCGGTTGCCTTTGAAAAAGATATCTTAAATTTAAATTCTCTTATCGAATTTTGCAAAAGAGCAAAAGTTGAGTTTATAACAAAAGATGAAGCTTATGATGAGGCAAAAAGACAAAACATCTATCTTAAAGAGCTTAAAAATGAAGGCAGAGGATCTATAGGAGCGCTTGCGGGCATAGCTCTTAGACTTAGCAGAAATGACGGAAGGATAAAAGGCAAAATAAGACTTCAAAAAGATGAGATGAGCGTACAAGAGCTCTTAAATTTGGGCTTTATAGATGAAATTTTGGATGAAAATTTTAAACAAGTGGATAAAGACGAAATAATCTTAACAGGCTTTGATTTAACGCTTATAGTTAGAAATTTTAGAGCTGTTTTGATTGTAAAAAGAAATAAAAACGGCAAATTTAAAGCCTACGATATAAAAGATCTTAGAGGCTTTTAGTGGCTAAATTTGAGTATTTTGATGAGCGCGGTGTCTTCTTGAAAGGTAAATTTGATTACGAAAGTGCTAAAATTTCAGCCAAAGAGTGTGATAAATTTCTACTTGATAGAGATGAAGACGAGATGATTTACGACACAAGCAAACCAAGCTGCTACAACTGCCTTTTTAGGCGCTGGAATAAGGATAGTTTTGAATGTTTAAAGTTAAGATAGTTTATAAATTTGCGCTTATCGTATTGCTTGCAGCGGGGCTTTTGCTCTTAGGTTATTCAGGCTTTAAATTTGCTTGCGGAGATTACAGCGAATTTCTTATGCTGCTGCATAGAATTTGCGGTTTTGCGCTTTTGGTTGTGGCTATGCTTCATATAATTATCAAGCGAAGAAAGCTTGTGAAACTTTTTAACGAGTTTCTTGATGTGGTTTTGGCTAGGAAAAATCCCTCGTTTTGTAACATGGATAGGCTCGTTATAGCGCTTGAAAATCACACTATCCAAACTATCGCCAATACTTTGTGCATCGATGCCGATGAGCTTGTTGAAATTTTAAAAGATGGCGAAGTTAAATTTGATGGCAAAAATCAGACTCTAAGGGATATCGCAAGACTAAATGACGAGAAGATTTTTTATACTCTTGTGTTGATAGTCGAAGCTAAATTCGGAGATAGAAGCCAGAAATTTAGAAGTTGTAATATATAAAGATATATTTTAAAGCTTAAATTTTTACTATCGTTTTTACACTTATCCGTTTTTTAAAGTTGCCCTAAATTAAGCCGTTTTGCTCTCTAAAAATTTAAACTTCATTAAATAAATTTCAGTTTCTTTTAAATAACTCTTAAATAAAATTATTTTTATATATTTTATATTGCATTATATCTATATACGGTCTATTTAAAAATATAAAAATTAAATTTATATAGGAGTTGGGATGAAAAAGAGTGTATTAATAGCATGTAGTGTTGCTATTGCTTTGCATGCTCAAGTTTTTGAACTTGGGCAGGTTGAAGTTGTCTCAAGCGTTGAAGGTGTGCAAAAAAGCGACACGAATGTTGTTGTGATTGATACCGAAAAGATGCAAAAAGATGAGATCAAAAGACTCTTTCAAGTCGCTTACTCGACACCCGGTGTTTATGTGGATAAGAAAGGTCCAAGAGCTGAGCAGAATTTCTATATTCGCGGCTTTGACGCTAGGCGCGTGCCGCTATTTATAGACGGAATTCCCGTTTATATCCCGTATGACGGAAATGCGGATTTTGGTCGTTTTACCACCTTTGATCTAAGCCAAATCGTAATCTCAAAAGGCGCAAGCAGCGTGCTTTATGGTGCAAACACTATGGGCGGAGCGATAAATTTAGTATCCAAAAAGCCTACGCGCGAATTTGAAGGCAACATTGGATACGGGATTGAACTGGGTAAGAGCAAAGATACTTTCGGCAACAATGTGGATTTTAACTTGGGCTCGCGTCAAGAGATGTTTTATGTGCAAGCGGGCGGAAGCTTTATGGAGGATAGCGGTCAGCAGCTCTCAAGCGGTTTTGTTAAGGACATAAACGGCAATGAGGACGGCGAAAGACGTGAAAATTCCGTTCAAAGAGATAAGAAATTTAACATCAAATTCGGACTTACTCCAAACGAAGCTGACGAATACGCAATCGCTTATATAAATCAAAAAGGGGCAAAAGAGCAGCCGTTTTATGCAGGAAGATACAAAGGTTATAATCAAGCCAAGAGATACTGGGACTGGCCTAAGTGGGATAAAGAAGGGGTGTATTTCTTGTTTCACACTCAAATATCTGATAGTTTATATATCAAATCAAAGCTTTTTTACGACTCATTTAATAATTCTTTAAAAATTTACGGCGATAAAGCTATGAGTAAGCATGATGCAAAAAATGCTCCGAGCTATTATGATGATCACTCTTACGGCGGCGGGTTAGAGCTTGGCTGGGATATGAGCGATAAAAACAGTTTGAAATTCGCAACCGGCTACAAATATGACGTTCATAAAGAAAAAAACGATATATATAATGATGCGGGTGTAAAAATAGGAGAGGAACCTTGGCAAAAATCAGCCGATAAAACTTACTCTTTTGGTATTGAAAATACATACAAATTTACCGATATGACAAGGCTTATCCTAGGCGCAAGCTATGATACTAGAGATGCCGTAAGTGCGCAGGATTATATAGTCTTAAGAAAGCAGGGCGGAAGAGACGTGTATGGAATTTATGATTTTGAAGTCGGCAAACGTCACGCCTTTAACTATCAAGCGGCACTTAAACACAGCTTTGACGGAAGCGATGAGTTAAGTCTTAGCTTTGCTAAAAAGACATATTTTGCAAGTATGAAGGAGCGTTACTCAAAGAGATTTAACAGAAACGAGCCAAATCCTTACTTAAAGCCCGAAGTAGCAAATCACTACGAGATAGGATACCAAAGAAGCTTTGGGGAGAATTTGAGACTTGAAAGTGCCGTGTTTTATTCAAAAGTTAAAGACGCCATCGGCGAGCATGAAGTAACGGTGGGCGCAAATAAATTAAAGCAGGCTATAAACATAGACAAGGCCGAATACAAAGGCTTTGAACTTGGGGCTAATTATTTTGCAACTGGTAGCTTTGAGTTTGGCGGTAATTACACTTACATAAGCGCAAAATACAAAGATAGAAGCGATAAAATAGAAGATTTGCCAAGACACAAGGCGTTTGCTTATGTTGATTTTAAAATCGTGCCTAAATTTAGCTTGTATCTATCTCAATACATGAGTTCAAGCTTTTATTCAAAATCACAAGAGATAACCAAAATGGGCGGTTTTGGAGTGACAAATTTGAAATTTACATACAAACCAGCAGACAGCTTAAGCTTAGAAGCTGGAATTTCAAATTTGTTTGATAAAAACTACGAATATCGCGAGGGATTTCCTGAGGAAGGAAGGGTATTTTTCTCAAATATTCGATATAAATTTTAGTAGCAACCAAAGCTTTATCTTACAAACTTTCTAATAGCTAAAATTTGGGAGAGTTTTAAATTTTCCCAAATTAGTTTTAAAAATCTAAGCTTTTAACCGAAAATTTAGATTTTTAAAATAAACTACAACCACAAAGGATAAAAATGCTTAAGAAATTCTTGGTTTTTCTATTGTCGTTTTCTTTCGCTCTTGGTATGAGCGAGACTGAGATCAAAAGCTATATAGAGCAAAATAGCGATAATTACGAGCTTTTAAAGAGTGCTCCTGATAAAATTTACGCAAGCAGTCCCACGCTTCTTTACCTGCTTTATGCGTTAGCTCCGGAAAGGATCATCGGTTCAAATTTCGAGTGGAACGACTACGAGCGACCGTATATAAAAGAGTCCGTGCTTAATCAGCCCGTGGTCGGCGGATTTTTCGGGCAGGGTAAGATCCCAAATGTCGAGATGCTACTTCGCATAAATCCTGAGCTTATTCTCATAAACGCAAATTCTAAAAACAGCAAAAAGATGAAAGATGTCTTTGGCTCTATCAAAAAGCCGATGCTCTATCTTAGTGCTACAAGCCTAGAAGACTACGTGCAAAGCTTTGAAATTTTAGGTCATGTTATCGGCAAAGAGCAGCGAGCCAAAGAGCTTACTTTATACGCGCAAAATTCGCTGAATTTGACTGAGAAAATTGAAGCTTACATCGCTAAAAACGGTCTTAAAAAAGTTAGAATGTATTATGCGCAAGGCAAAGACGGTCTTTCAACCGAGTGTGAAGGCTCGTATCACGCTACGCTTATACCAAAAAGCGGAGGCGAAGTCGTGCATAAATGCGGTGAAGAAAATGCAAATTCTTACGGGCGAGTGAAGGTAAGCTTTGAGCAGGTTCTTAAGTATAATCCGGATATGATATTGATTTATGAGCGTGAGTTTTACGATAAAATTTACTCTGATCCCAAGTGGGCTTTGCTTGATGCGGTAAAAAACAAAAGAGTGTATTATATCCCAAGAGAGCCTTTTAGCTGGTTTGATCGTCCGCCTTCTTTTATGAGATTTTTAGGGATTAAATGGCTTATAAATTTAGCCTATCCCGACGCTTTTAAATTTGATATGGTAAGCCAAACCAAAGAGTTTTACAAGCTGTTTTTGGATATTTCGTTAAGCGACGAGCAGGCGATGAAAATTTTGGGACAAAAATGAAGATAATATATGAGCTTGGGCTAAAATTTGCACAAATTCATCTTTTGGCTGGTCTTTTGAGTGTAAAATTAGCGAGCATTGATGAGTAAAAAAGCGTTTTTGTTTTTGCTCTTTTTGCTGCTTTCTTGTGTTTTTGCTTCGCTTTTGCTTGGCAAATACGGCTTTAGCGCAAACGAATACATAGCTTACTTTAAGACACTTTTAAGCGGTAAGGATCTTAAAGAATTTGAGATCATGCACACGCTACTAAGTGAAATTCGCCTGCCTAGAATTTTAGCCTGCTTGCTGATCGGTGCTAGCCTTGCGATTTCAGGCGCTGCATATCAGGCGATGTTTGTAAATCCTCTCGTTTCGCCTTCGATACTTGGCGTGCTGGCGGGTGCGGGCTTTGGAGCGGCTCTTGGGATGTTCTTTCGCTTAAGCGACGTGCTGGTTCAGCTTAGCACCTTTGCCTTTGGCTTTTTGGCGGTTATCTTTTCACTGCTTATTTCGGCTCTTTATTCGCGGCAAGGAAGCGTTATAGTGCTGGTTCTTGGCGGTGTTATAAGCGGCTCGTTGTTTTCTTCGTTGCTTTCGGTTTTAAAATACGCCGCAGATCCAAACGACAGTCTGCCTAGCATTACTTATTTTTTAATGGGAAGCCTTGGCTTTGCTTCAAAAAGCTTTATGCAAATTTCGATTTTGCCGATGTTTGCGGGCATCATCTTGCTTGCGTTTTGCAGTAAATATCTAAACGCATTAAGCCTTGGCGAAGAGGAGGCAAAAAGCCTTGGCATAAATGTGCTGAGAGTTAAAATTTTTGTTATCTTGGTAGCTACTTTTATAAGCGCTCTAAGTGTCACGATCGCTGGGATAATTGGCTGGATCGGGCTTATAGTCCCACACATCGCACGGTTTGTTTATGGTGCGGATAACAGAGCCGTTTTAGTAAGCTCGGCAATGATCGGTGCGATCTTTTTGCTCTTTTGCGATAGCTTTTCGCGACTTATTTTTACCTTTGAAATTCCTATCGGTATAGTGACATCGCTTTTTGGAATTCCGATGTTTGTTATCATCTTGCGCCACGCTAAAAAGGGCTTTTGATGTTGATAGAGGTTAGAAATTTAAGTTTTGCTTATAAAGAGCGCACTATACTTGATAACATAAGCTTTGGTATAGACGAAGGAGATACTTTAAGCATTTTGGGTGCAAACGGAAGCGGCAAAAGCACTCTGCTTCGCATAATGCTCGGGTTTTTGAAATTTAAAGGCGAAGTTTTAATTACCGGCAAAAGTGTGAGGAAATACTCTAAAAATTCGCTCGCAAGCCTTATAGCTTACGTGCCTCAAACTCATGCGCCTTCATACGAATACACCGTATTTGATGTGGTTTTAATGGGGGCGCTTTGTAGGACGCCGATGTTTTCAAATTTTGCCAAAAGAGATAAAATTTTAGCCGAGCAGGCGCTTGATAAGATGGGAATTTTAAAGCTTAAGGACGAGCCATATACTCGCGTAAGCGGTGGTGAGAGGCAGCTTGCTTATATCGCGCGCACGTTAGTTCAAGGCGCAAAGGCGATATTTATGGATGAGCCTACCAACGGGCTTGACTTTGGAAATCAGATAAAGCTTTTGGAGATGATAAAGACACTAAAAGATGAGGGATATACTTTCGTTCAGACTACGCACCATCCAAGGCACGCGAAATTTGTCTCGAATTTAGTGCTATTTTTAAAAGATGGCAAAATTTTAAACTTCGGCAGTGGCAAAGAGCTGATAAACGCTCAAAATATAGATAAAATTTACGGGGTAAATTACGAGAAGTATAAAGATAATCTTTAGTTTGCTTTAAAATGCAAATTTGTATCTTGCAATATGGCTTGTCTTGATACGGCTTGATTTGATAAATTTGTATAAAATTTCAAAGGATTTATGATGATACTACCTTCAAACTACGATAAAATCGACTTTAACGAGCTTTATAAAGCTCAGCGAGCCAAAAGCTCGTTTGGCTCAAAAAGCGTAGAGGACTGGGATAATAAAGCAGCAGGAATGAACGAGAGCGTGCATGATAGCATTTATATCGATGAGTTTTTAAGCAGAGTTGATTTTAACGGCGTTGAAAGCGTGCTTGATTTTGCTTGCGGTCCGGGAACTTTGAGTCTAAAAGTATCACCTAAAGCAAAAAGCGTGTATGCTTATGACTACTCAAAAAACATGCTTAAATTTACCGAGCAAAATGCGGCTAAGTTAAATTTAACCAACATAAAAACCGAACAAAAGGCATTTGAAGATGACTGGAGCGATGTGCCGATCTGTGATATCGTATTTGCTTCGCGTTGCCTTGAGGTGGATGATCTGCGTGGCGCACTCGCTAAGCTCATCTCAAAGGCCAAAAAGGCTGTTTATATCACTTTTAAAGTAGGAGCAAGTTTCGTGGATGAGGAAATTTTACGAGCTATGCAAAAAGAGGTCGAGCCAAAGCCCGATTATATCTACCTTGTAAATATCTTGGCCCAGATGGGTTATCTGCCAAGGCTTGATTTTATAAAAAGCGAAAACAAGCATTCCGCCGCCGCAAGTGCAGAGGAGCTTATCAAAAAAGTAACTTGGGGTATAGGAAACGAGTTAAGCGATGTCGAAAAAGAGCGCTTAAGAAACTATTTTAACGAAGACTATGAACTTAAGAACGAGCCTATGATTTGGGCGTTTGTAAAAGTTGATGTCTGAAATTTGAGCTGTAAAATTTATTTAGATTTTAAAATAAAAGTCAAGTCCGATTTTGATAATAGATTGTGATTAGTTGATTGTAGCTATTGATAAATCGGTGTTTTGGAGTGTTTTATTTTTTTAGCAATTTCTTTCGAAGTGTGGAGTATCTATAAAACTTTTATAATTTCCGCCCCATTTATTTTCAGCCGATAAGCTTTCCCAATAATCACCTATTGCTTGTAGCTCTTGCTTTGAAGTTATATAATTGTTATCTTTAAATATATGTAAATCAATAGCACATCTTTTTAAGTGCATTGAATTAGATGTTTTTGATTTGCCTTGACTGATGTAAATTTCTTGCTGTTCTTTAGTTCTTTTGGCTTCGCCTACTCTTACATCGTAGTTATTATCGTAGAGGTAGTTTAGTAAGATAGCTAAGTCCTTACTAAAATTTTCTTGATGTTTTCCTAGTGTCATATTTAAATCTTATCTCGGTGTTAAGACTTTCAATATCTACCGCAGTGCCACCCGTTATACGTCTTAAAATTTCTTTATCGTTAGCGGTAAATTTAGATGTTAAAATTTTAAAAAGTAGTGTTTGATTAAAGCTATCGGCTTTAGCTTTTGCGTAAGCTAACTGCTGGTCTTTAGAGTGCATTATAAGCTCACGTTGCTTTAATGCTCCGTCAGCACGACTATAATATTGATTTGCGCTCTGCTGTGCGTTAAAAACAGTATTAGCACCATCAACAACAACTTTAGCGTATTTTATGCGCTCATCAATGAGAAGCACCAAATATTTTAGAGAACATACTTGCCTTAACGCCTTTTTTAAACTTTCTTAAAAGCCCCGTAGCTTTACCGACTAAAGGATTTAAAATAACACCTAAAAGGGCTATAAAACTTTCATCGAAGCTAAAAAGGGATTTTAAATATCTAACTATCGCACACATAACGGCTACGATAGCAACTTTTTTACTTTTACCTTTGT
>NZ_JBJJXH010000012.1:0-42413 GCF_045504005.1 Campylobacter canis
GTAACAGCTGAAGTTGATAGTATGGCTAAAGATATAGCAGATGATGTGAAGAGGAAGAGGTTTTAGTTAATGATCGTTTTTGGGCCTGTAAGCTCTAGACGTTTTGGCACTTCCCTTGGGATTGATCTGTCTCCTAAAGGGAAGTGTTGTAATTTCGTGGGATTAAATTTACTATTGTAGCTTAACCCTGCCCGCCATCGCCTTGTATATATTTATCTCGTCTTGTAAAATTTTATATCGCTGCAAGATGAGGTTAGAACGTGCATCAAGTTCGTTGTTTCTAGCTTGCAGGTAGTCTTTCAGCTCGCCCTTGCCTGCATCAAATTTAAGCTTATAAATTTCGCTTATCTCTTTAAAATTTACGCTTTGCTTTTCATAATTTATTAAAAGAGCGCTATCGCTTTTTAAATTTTTATAAGCCGTATCAAGCTCATTAAGCGCTTTTATCAAAGTTTCAAAGTAGTTTATCTTGGCTAGCTCAAAATTCGCTTCTGAAATTTTTAAATTATTTTGAAGGCGAGAGTAGTTTAAAAACGGCAAATTAAGGCTTAAATTTCCACCAAAAAATTTAAGCGAAAAAGCTTCATTTACCTGATCGCCGCTTCCGCTTAGACTTGCTCCTATATTTACACTTGGATAAAAGCTCTTTTGACTCACCTTGACGTTTAATAAATTCTCCTCTATGCGAGCGATAGCCGCTTTTAAATCGGGGCGATTTGCTATAGCGTAAAGCGGCACGTCCAGATTTACTCCTAGAAATTTTATATCATCAAATGAAAACGAAGCGAATTTAAACTCAAATTCAGGTCCTTCTGCAAGCAGGATTCTTAAAGTCTGCTTCGCTAAATTTAGATTTTTTTGCGCAGTTAAAATCATATTTTGAGCGTTTAAAAGCGAGCTTTGAATCTGCTTTAAAGATAGCTCTTCACCTTTGCCAAGCTCAAATTTAGCCTTTGTTATCGCTTCAAGCTCAATATAATTTTTAAGTGCCGCTTTATAAAACTCAAGACTTTCATTTAGATAAGCTATCTCAAAATAGCTATCCACGACGCTATTTATGAGTGCAAGCCTAGTAGCCTCGGCATCAAATTTAGTGGCATTAAGCTCCCAAAAAGCAGCGTCACGAGAATTTGCAAGCTTTTGCCATAAATCTATTTCATAATTTAGCGAAATACCGCTTTTATAACTCTTGCTTAAACTTCCACCTTCTAAATTTTTGCTTATATCGGACGTGAAATTTGCATTAAAATTCGGGATTAAATTTGCGCTTACAATCCCTGCTTGAGCTAAGGCTTTATTTATATTTATCGCAGCTTTTAGCAAATTTGTATTGTTTTTTAAGGCAAGCCTTACAAGCTCGTTTAGCTCAGCTCTTTCATATCCCTTCCACCACTCTTGCTCAAACTCAAAATTTAGGCTTAAATTTTCATCCAAGATAAGCTTGCTATAATCCTCATTTATGCTTTTTACCGCACACCCGCTTAAAAAAACTGCAAAAATAAATACCAAAATTTTTTTCATCTTATTCCCTTGAAAGCGCTTCGATAGGATTTAGCTTTGAAGCGCTTCTTGCGGGCATATAGCCAAATACTATACCGATAAAACTTGAGGTAAGAAGTGCTACGATAATCGAAGAGTTTGAAAATATCATCATAAATTCGTCCGCAAATTTATTAAACGCATAGCCTATCCCAAAAGCAAGCATTACGCCTATTACTCCGCCAAGCACGCATAAAAGCACAGCTTCTATCAAAAACTGCTGCAAGATATTGCTTTGGCGTGCGCCTATAGCCATTCTTATACCTATCTCCTTGGTGCGTTCGGTTACCGAAACCAGCATTATGTTCATCACCCCTATACCTCCTACTACAAGCGAAATAAACGCGATACAAGAGATAAGAAGCGTCATTGTCTTAGTGGTTTCTTCAACGGTCTTTTTTATGGTGTCTGAATTTCTGGTAAAAAAGTCTTTTTTGCCGTGCTTAAGGGTTAAAATTTCAGTTAAGCTACGCTCGGCTATTTGCGCATTTACCTCATCTTTTACCTTTACGGTGATAGAGTTTATATGACGATCGCCGGTTAGTTTATTGATAACAGCCGTATAGGTAGAATACGTCCTTAGCGTGCTTGAATCGCTCATATTGTTATTATGCTGTAAAACTCCGATGATACGAAACGGGCGCTTGTTAAACAAAATCGTCTCGCCAAGAGGGTCGGTGTTTTGAAAAAATTCGTTTTTGGTGTTTTGATCTATGACGATAACGGAGGCTGAGTCCCTAACCTCCTCTTCGGTAAAGCTTCTGCCGCTTTCAAGCTTGTGTCCAAGCACGTCAAGGCTCTGCGCTCCTCCGCCTCTAACGCTTGCGGTGGCGGATTTGTTCATATAAGTAAGAGTTCCGTTGGCCGTAGCGTTTGGGGTAACGCTATCAAGATAATCTTGATGAGATAGCGTTAAAGCATCAGATATCGTTAGAGTCTTTATCCTGCCCGAGCGCAGATCGCCAAATCCCTTACCGGGATAGATATCTATAGTATTTGTTCCGATACCGCGAATTCCCGAGAGAATTTGCTGCTGCGAACCCTGCCCCAGCGCAACTACGCAGATAACCGAAGCTATGCCGATAATGATGCCAAGCATGGTTAAAAGCGAGCGAAGCTTATGGCTAAATATCGCGTTTATAGACATCTTAAAGCTCTCTATGAACTGATCTTTGTAAAAGCTTATTATGTTTTTTTGCTTCGGTTTTATAAATTTAGAAGGGAAAATTTCATCGCTCTTTATGCTATCTTTTAAAATTTCGCCGTCTTTTATCTCTATAACGCGGTTTGCGTAAGCTGCGATATTTGGATCGTGAGTTACGATGATGATAGTATGACCTTCTTTGTGCAAATTTGTTAAAATTTCCATCACCATTAGCCCGCTTGCACTATCAAGTGCTCCTGTAGGCTCATCGGCTAAGATAATCTCGCCGCCGTTTATAAGCGCTCTTGCTATACTTACGCGCTGCTGCTGTCCGCCGCTTAGTTTATTAGGCAAAGACTCAAGCTTATCGCCAAGCCCTAGATCGCTTAAAATTTCAGTCGCTTTTTGTTCTCTTTGCTCTTTACTCACGCCTGCATAAACGCTTGGCAAAGATACGTTTGCCAGCGAAGTTAAAGTGCTTAAAAGATTATATCTTTGAAAAATAAAGCCGAATTTATTGCGCCTTAGTTTAGCCAAAGCGTCCGAGTTAAATTTTGATATATCCGCGCCGTCTAGCAGATATTCTCCGCTTGTGGGATTATCAAGACAGCCAAGGATATTCATCAGTGTAGATTTACCTGAGCCTGATTGCCCGATGATAGCTATAAATTCGCCCTTTTTTATGCTTAAATTTATATCTTTAAGAGCGTCTAAGCTAGTTTCACCGAGTATAAATTTTTTGCTTAAATTTTTAAGCTCTATAAGCGCGCTCAATATCAAATCCTAGGTCTTCTGCGAGAGCTTTCATACATCAGCATATCGTTTATCTCAGCCGCCGAGCTTCTTGAGGTGATGACTTTTTCACCTTCGCTAACGCCGTTTATGATCTGTGATTTAAGATTGTCCGTTAGTCCTACGACGACTTCTCTTTTTTCTACCGAATTATCGCCTTTTAGCACGCTTACGTAGTTTTTGCCGCCCTCTTTTTTTATGGCGATACTAGGTATTATGATCGCGTCTTTTACGTTTGCCAGAGTGATTACGTTTTGAGTGGTCATTCCTATGCGTAAAATTTCATCTTTGTTGTCAATCACGGCATTTGCATAATAATAAATCGCCGAAGAGCTTGAGCTTGAATTAGCAGAAGTTGATGTCTGACTGTATTTGCCGTTACTTAGAGTGGTAAGCCCTGGATCAATAGAGCTAATTTGAGTTTGAAATTTCTTATTTGGCTCTGAAAGGATCGAATACTCGACCTTTGATCCTACCTTTATCTTAGTGATATCACCTTCAGCTATCTCCATTTTTAGCTTTAGCTTGGTTAAATCAGCTATATTTACGATAGTAGGCGTTGTCTGGTTTGAATTTACCGTTTGTCCTTCTTCAACCTGAACCGATACGATAGTGCCCTCTTTTGGTGCAACTATCTTAGTGTATCCAAGATCGATTTGAGCGGTATTTAAAGAAATTTTAGTCTGAGTTATTTGAGCCTCTATCTCTTTTATATTTGCTTTTGTAACGGCAAGAGAATTTTTGGCATTTTCAAATTCTTCTTTTGAAGTAGCGTTTTTACTAAAAAGCTCTTTTTCACGCTTAAATTTACTCTCGGTGATCTCAAGAGCTACTTTTGCGCTATTTAATTTCGCCTCATAAATTCCAAGCTGAGCTTTTTTGGTATCTACATTATTTTGCTGGGTTGCAGAGTCTATTTCAGCTATCATATCGCCCGCTTTTACCCTATCACCAAGCTTTACATATAGCTTTTTTATCTGTCCTGAAACCTGCGCGCCCACATCAATAAGCTCGTTTGCATAAATTTCGCCGTTGCTATCAATGCTTTTAGTAAGATCTCCTCTAACCGCCACAGATGTTATAAACTCATCTTTTTTCTCTTCTTTGAAGTATTTTTCGTATACAAAATATCCACAAGCAGCTATTATAGCGGCGATAATTACAAATTTTATAAAATTTTTCATGTATTTACTTTTGTTTTTAAATTTAAACCAAATATTATATTAAATTTTTGCGAATAATATGCTAAATCCATATCTTTAAACCAAGGTATAGTATTAGCTTTGGTTATTTTTTTGAGATAAATTTTATCTATCTTTAATAACCATTGGCATATAATTTCGGCTTTCATTTTAAAATTTTGGGTTTTGATTATGTTCACGCCGCTTTTGTCTATTTTTATTTTGATAGCCTCAGGATATTTTGCAAAAAAAGTTAAAATTTTCGAGCAAAAGCAAGCGAGTATTTTTATAGATTACGCACTATGTTTTGCTCTGCCTGCATTGATATTTGATAAAATTTATCACGTAAGTATAGATAAAACTCTCATAAACATAATCCTAACAGGCTTTTTATCCTCGTTTGTGGCCGCTTTTATCGTGTTTTTTATCTGCAAGGTGTTTAAATTTAGCCAAGCTACAGCCATTAGCGCTTTATTGCTGGCGATGTTTGGTAATACCATCTTTATCGGTATGCCTATCATAACGGGCTTTTTTGGAGAAGATGCTCTGAATGAAGTTATATTTTACGATCAGTTCGCCACATCCATACCCATATCAATACTTGGTCCATTCATACTATCTTTTGGAGCCCCCACAAAGGTCTCTTTGGTTCAAAACACGATAAAAGTGCTTAAATTTCCGCCATTTATCGCACTTATCGCAGGACTTGTTTTTAGAGGTATCGAGCTTCCTTCAGTTATCTTTACCGCGCTTAATCTTTTTAGCCAAAGCGTAGTTCCGGTTGCCCTTTTTGCTATAGGTATCGGACTTGGATTTAGAAGCATAAGAAGCTCATATAAAGCCACTTTAATCGTAATCGCAGGCAAAATGCTAGTAGCTCCTCTTATATTTATCCTTATAGCTTTAATATTTAGCGTTGAATTTAGCCCTAAATGGCTCATAGGAATTCTTCAGTGTGCCATGCCGCCGATGGTTTTAGCAAGCGCGATGATAATGAAAGCAAATTTAGACAGTCAGCTTGCAGTTTCAGCCGTAGCCACAGGCGTTGCATTTAGCTTTATCAGTCTTCCTTTGGTATATTTTATCTGCGGATTTTTGTAAGAAATTTAATATAAATAATTCTTAAATTTTGCCGATTTATCATAAACGCCTAACAACAAAGGAGTATTATGATAAGCGGTATAAATAGTTTTAGCGCGAATTTAAATTTCAGCCTTAAAGACAATCAACCAAAAGCTTTGCAAAAAGACGGCAATCCCGAGAATTTTAATAACCAAATAAATCATAATACAAATTTAAAGATCGATTACGATAAAGTAGATCCCGATGATCTTTCTCCAAGCGAGCTTGAAAACTGGGCAAACGCAGTGGATCCTAAAAAGTTATCAAAAAAACATCTTAATAAATTGCTAGCCGTAAAAATGGGCTTTACTAAACCGCAAAAAGAACTTAGTGTTTTTTACTCTAAAGAAAATATGCAAAAAGCTTTTGCTTTAAGCGGTTATACTGCAGAAGGCAAGATAAGTATCTGGGGCAAATTAAGCGGATTTGATCAATCAATGAGCAAGGAAGAAGTTGAAAATTTAAAAAAATTCGTAAATAGTACCAAAGTGCTGGGTATAGATATGTTTCGTAACTACGGAAACGATGCAGTAAGCGTGGATGCGCTTAACAACAATATCATAGGCAAGGAAAGCAAAAGATCTTTTGGATTAGGAATAGTTAAAAATTTAGGCGGTCTTTTAGAAGATGAGTCCTTGCAGATTTTAGATTCTGATATGGATATAGAGGAATTTAAAAGCAGATGGCTTGATTATGCGATAAGAAAGAGGGCTGAAATTGAGATAAACGGCGGTATCAGCGAAATTAAAGATATGAGACCTGATAAAGAGAGGCTTTATCTAGCCAAAAAAGATGGCGACTTAAGAACTTACATAATGGAGACAAAAAAGCATAAATACACTCTCAATATAGCTATTTCAAGCAGTGATAGCGTGGAGAAAATTTCTCAAGCGCTAGAGAGCGTAAAAGAGCTTATACAAAAAGAAGAAAAGAGCGAATTTAAGCCAATCAAAGCTACAAGCAAGAGCAAAACTTATAAAGACGAAATAAACAAGGAATTCTTTCTAAAATTTTTAAAAGCCGAACAAGAAAAAGGCAACGATATAACAAAAATTCTAGAAGAGCTTAGAAAGATAAGCAAACTGGATATGAAAATTTAAAACAAATTTGACTATTTGATCGTGACTTATAGGCTTTTATAATTAAGATTTGATGGCACAAAATCAAAATTAACACTCGCTTTATACTTCTTGGTTAAGATTTCAGCATATTTTATCACAAGGAGACAAAATGAAAAAGTTAGTTTTAGTTGCGCTTGGCGCTATGTTTATTGTTGGTGGTGCTATGGCGGCAGATATGAAAAAAGATGATATGATGTCTAAAGATATGCCGATGGTAAAAGAGATGAAAGATGATATGAAAATGCACAAAGACGAGATGAAAGGCGACATGAAAAAAGATATGTCTGATAAAAAAGATGATATGATGATGAAAAAAGATGAAATGATGATGAAAAAAGATGAAATGATGATGAAAAAAGATGAAATGAAAAAAGAGATGAAAAAACCTGAAGGCATAATGTAATGACAAGAATTTTGCTCGTAGAAGATGATGAAATTTTAAGCGAAATGATAACGGAATATCTAAGCGAGAGAGATTATAAGATAACCGCTTGCGTAGATGCTAAAACCGCTCTTGATCTAGCCTATGAGCAAAAATTCGATATCTTGATACTTGACGTTAAAATTCCTAAAGGCGATGGATTTTCGCTTCTATCGTCTTTAAGGAAGGCTGACGTAGATACTCCTGCTATATTTACGACCTCCCTAAATACAATAGAAGATCTTGAGGTGGGCTATAAAAGCGGTTGCGATGACTACCTTAAAAAACCCTATGAGCTTAAAGAGTTGCTTTTGCGTATCAAAAATTTACTTAGGCGAAATTTCTCTCATACAAACGATGACTTTATCGAAATTGCCGACGGGTTTAGATTTCACATAGACAGCAAAACAGTTCAAAAAGACGGCGAAAACGTAAATATCTCAAACAAAGAGAGCGAGCTTTTAGCGCTATTTTTACAAAACAAAAACAAGCTTCTTACAAAAGAGGTTATATATGATAAAATTTGGGGCTATGACGAAGAGCCAAGCGAGCAAAGTTTGCGCGTATATATAAGGACTTTACGCCAAATTTTAGGCAAGGACAGCATCATAAATAAACGAGGTGACGGCTACATCTATGTCTGAAAAAACCAAGATAATATCTAAAATTTTATCCCTCTATCTAATCACCAGCGCGCTATTTTTAAGCTATTTTTCAATAAACGATTACAAAATGGCAAAAGAGGCGCTTATCTCAAACGAAGTAAAAAATCTCAAAGAGATAAAAATGGGAATTTACATGAAAGCCAGCATGAACGGCATAAATTCCGCAGCTGCACTCATGCAAGAAAAGCAAGTAAGCGCGTGTATCGTTTCAAAAGAAGGCAAGATAATCTATCAAGACACTGAGTGTCTGCAAGATACCAAAAAAAACGTAGCGTTTTTAAAAGAGGGTAAAGTAGTTATATATGAAGCGCTTCAAAGCATGGAAAGCAATGCCACTGGAGAGCTCTCAACGGCAAATATATTACTTGAAGGAAGGGATATAAGAAGCGATTTAAATATCTTAAAGCTTAAAATTTTAGGAAATTTACTTCTGATACTTACAATTATCATGGTTATAGCCTACTACTTGGCAAAGCTTTCTTTGGAGCCGCTTCATGCCAAGATAAATGCGCTAAATCGCTTCATAAAAGACTCAACGCACGAGATAAACACGCCCCTTAGCATAATAATGATGAGTATAGAAACAACCGATAAAAGCACGCTTAGCAGCAAAAATTTAAAGCGACTCAATAACATCGAACTGGCAGCCAGAAGCCTAAGCAATATCTACGAAGATCTTACATATCTATCCTTTAGCAAAAGCGACGCAAGCAAAAAAGAGCAGATAAATTTAAAAAATCTATTTAACGAACGGCTTGAATATTTCGCTCCGTTTTTTGCCAAACGCTCAATCATCCCGCAAATAAATTTAAGCGAAGCGAGTATAAATGCAAACCTCTATGAGGTAAGAAGAATGATAGATAACCTCATCAGTAACGCTATAAAATATTCAAATGTAGGCGGATTTGTAAGCATAATTTTAAGCAAAAATGAATTTGCCATCACAAATAGCGGCGAAGGTATCAGCAAAGAGCAACAAAAGAAAATTTACGATCGCTACACACGCTTTAACAACGACCAAGGCGGATTTGGTATAGGACTGAATTTGGTAAAAAGAGTTTGCGAAAGCAACGATTTAAGCATAATTTGCGAAAGCGAGATCGGTCAAAACACGACTTTTAAAGTAAGCTGGAGCTAAAATTTATCCTCAAGCAAGGAGAAATTTTTACATCCTACCTCATCGCCAAGCTCGCAACCCATCTTATAATACTTCCTAGCCACATCTCTACTGCCGCCCTCAACCCCTAAAGAGAACTGATGCATACCGCCTAAATTCGTACAGCTCTTTGAGTGCTTAAGATCTATGCAGGCTTTTTCATACAGCTTTATGGCTCGCACGAAATTATGCCCCGTCTCGGTGCCTAGTCTATATGAATTGCCCGCGTTATAACAGCCGTATTTGCTATTTAGTTTGCAAGCTTTTAAAAACAGCCCTACAACTTCGCTACCTTCTTCATGTCCGTCAAATCTCTGATAAAGCGAACCTAGGTTTGAACAAGCTACTCCAAGCTCGCTTTTACAGGCTATTTTGTAACAAATTTCTGCACTTTTAAGATCGTCTGCAAGCTCAAATTCAACGCCCATATCATTGCATTCGCTTGATGTTTTATCCTTACATATATACTCTTGCTTGACTTCGGTTTTGCTTGAATTGCTATGCAAATTTTGATTTTTAGCCTGGTTTAAAGAGGCGCATCCGCTAAATAAAACCGCGATAAAAACAAGCCGATAAAAACTCTTAAAGCTCATTTTGCGTCCTTAAATTTCATCTCTTTTATAAATTTTACCGATAAACTTATCTACCTTATATGTTATGCCAAATAGCGCAGGTACCAAAAACAGCGTAAGGATCGTAGAGCTAATGAGCCCTGAGATGATAGATATCGCCATAGGCGAGTTGCCCTCATAGCCCGCTCCTCTTGAAAGAGCAAGCGGAAGCATGGCAAATATCATCGCAAAGGTTGTCATCAGTATCGCTCTTAACCGCTTTGAGCCCGCCTTTATGACGGCTTCATTTACATGCATGCCCTCGTTTGCGTATCTGTTTGCAAAATCCACAACCAAAATGGCGTTTTTGCCGACCATTCCAAATAGCAAAATCGCTCCGACCATCACAAAAAGGCTGAACGAATTTCCGCTTAGATAAAGCCCCACGGCAACTCCGCCAAATGCAAGCGGCATAGATATCATGATGATAAAAGGCATGATAAGGCTCTCATAAAGTGCGGCTAGTATCATGTATATGAGAATTACACTAAGGCTAATGGTGAATATAAACGCCTCGTTCGTATCATTCATTAGCTCTATAAAGCCCGTCATGCGGTAATCATATCCTTTAGGCAGTATGCTTGGGATTTGCTCATCGACAACTTTTTGCACGTTATCAAGCGGGATGTTATCCACATTTGCTACGATTAAAATTTGACGCTGTTTGTTAAATCGCATAATCGATGAAAAGGTCTTAGTAAGCTTAAAATTTGCGACCGAATTTAGCGCGACACTCTCGCCGCTTGCACTTCTTATACGCAGCTTTTCAAGTGAAGTTATATCCTTTCTATGCTCGTCATCAAACCTAAGCATTATGTCGTATTGGTCATTGCCGTCATCAAAAGAGCCGAGGAAATTTTGCCCAAAAGAGCCGTAAACCACCCTTGTGATATCATATTCGCTTATGCCAAGACGCTTAGCTTTTTCTTTATTTACCGAAATTTCAAGCTGATTTATCCTATCTTCGTTGTCGCTGCTTATATCGACAACTCCGCTAACGCTCTCTAAAATTTTCCTAGCCTGAGATAAAATTTCATCAAGTTTTTCTAGGCTATCGCCTGTGATAACTAGCTGCACAGGCTCGTTTGCTCCGCCTGCATCAACCATAGGAAGGGCTGAAATTTTGATATTCAAATCATCGATCTTGAGCTTCTTTCTATACTCTTCCATGATCTGAGACTGTCTATCTTTGCGCTCTTTTATGTCTTTTAATTTAGCGTAAATTTTAGCCTTAAAAGCATCCTTGGCGTCGGTATATCCTACGAGCATATAGGCATAATCCACACGTGAGTCTTTATTTAGCTCATCAAGCACGACCGAGGACTTTTCACTCATAGCAACAAGTGAAATTCCAGGCTGGGCTTTAATGAAAATTTCAAATTCGCCATTATCTTCAATAGGCATAAAATCCATGCCGACTTTCATGGCAAGGCTCATACAAAGCGCAAGCAAGGCAAGGCTTAAAACAACAAATAGAGTTTTAAATTTTAAAATAATCGCCAAAAGCCACGCATAGCCGTTTTCAAGAGCGACGAAAAAAGGCTCCGTAAAATGAAAAAATTTGCCCTCTTGCGCATTTAAAAACCTAGCCCCAAGGCTTGGTATAAGCATAATGGATACAAAAAACGACACCACGATACCACCCGCTACGCTCATGGCAAAGGAGTTAAAGTATCTGCCCACAATGCCTTCCATGAACGCAATAGGCACAAATACGCAAAGCAAAACGGCACTTATAGAAAGCACGCTAAATGTTATCTCGCCCACTCCCGCAAAACTTGCTTTTAGCGGGTTTGTCTCGCCCTCTTGCATCTTTTTTGAGATATTTTCTATAACAACTATCGCGTCATCGATAAAAATTCCGATCCCAAGCGTAAGTGCTATCAAAGTGAGGCGATTTAGATCAAATCCAAGCATATCAATAATAAAAAACGTCCCAATAATGCTCGTAGGTATGGAAAGTGCCGAGATAACGGTAGAGCTAAAATTCCTAAGAAAGAAAAATACTATAAAGATGGTTAAAACAACCCCAAGCACCATATCAAATCCAACCTGCCTGATGTGCTTTGTGATGTTTTCACTGTTATCAAAGGCGATTTTTAGCTCATACTCGCTGCCCACGATCTGCCTTAGCTCATCTATCTTAGCTTTTACGTTTTCTATCGTAGCTAGCGCATTTACTCCGCTTATCTTTAAAAGCTCAAGCATCACGCCTTGCTTGCCGTTCATCACGGCGATGCTATCGGTATCTTTTTTATCAAGCTCTATACGCGCGACATCTTTTAAAAATATCCCGCTTGCAAGCCTAAGCTCTTTAAGCTCATCTATACTGCTTGCATCAAAATTGCTCTTTAAAAAGAGTTCGGAATTTTCGTTTTCAAGCTTGCCCAAAGGGGCTTTTAAGTTTTGAGTCTTGATCAAATTTGCGACATCGTTTGAATTCAAACCGAATTTATCAAGCTTAAAAGGATCAAGGTAAATTTTCACCTGAGGCTGCAAAAATCCCGTATCATCAACCTTGCCTATCCCGTCAATGCGCTGCAAAAATGGCTTTACCTTCTCATCTACAAGTTTCATAAGAGCGACTTCATCGCCACTATTTGAGCTTATAAATATGTTTAAAATTCTATCGCCCGTTCCTTTGATCTTTTCTATCTCGCTTCTACCTTCAACGCCCGCTTTACTAACCTTATCTCGCACATCATCGGCAGCTACGTTGATATCTTTTTCAAGGTCAAACTGTATAAGCACCACACTTAGATTGTTGTAGCTGTATGAGTGAATTTTATCTATGCCGTCAATAGTAGAGATCTCATCTTCTATCTTTTTAGTGACTTTTGACTCGATTAAATTCATATCTCCACCCGAGTAAGTAGTGATTTTAATGAGCGGAATTTCAATTTCAGGAAAGAGATTTACGGGCATTCTTTGTAGCGACATGACGCCAAAAACGACAAGCGACATAAATATCATCAGCGTGGTTATGGGTCTATTTATGGCAAATCTATACATCTATTTCACCGTTATATATCCCTCGCCAAAAAGCCCCGGCATAAGACCTTGCGCATAAACTTCAGCGTAAATTTTACGTGTTTTCGTATCTACTTTAGGATGAATTAAGGCTATAGCGCCTACCATTTCTTCGTTTGAGCCGTCAAGCTTATACCTAAACTCGCTTCCTACTTTTACTACATCTTTAAATTTCTCATCATAGCTGATCACAAGCTTAACTTCAGGATATGAAAATATACCAATGAGCCTTTGAGCCACTCCGCCTACACCTTCGCCTACTTCGATGCTCTTTTTGGATATTGTGCCGTCAAAAGGCGCTTTAAGAAGTTTGTTTTCAAGCATTTCGTTTGCGTTTTTGATAGCGATTTTTGCCTTTTGCACCGCTAAACTAGCTCGCTTAAACTCAAATTCCGCATCCTCGTAAGCCTGAGTAGAAGTTACGCTTTTTACTTTTTTAAAGCGTTCCAATATGTCTTTAGCGTGCTTAAGAGCCAAATTTGCAAGTTCTAAATCATTTTTAGCCGCTTCAAGCGCTATTTTTTCACTCTCGTTTTCAAGCTCAACTAAGACATCGCCCTTTTTTACCATATCAGAAACATCTACATTTACCTTTTTAACTATACCAAAGCTCTTTATGGCAAGCTCTGCGCTGTGTTTAGCCACTACGTCAAAATTTGCATAAATTTGCTCTTGCGCAGATAGTATCAGGCAAAGAGTGGTTAAAATTCCTAAAATTCTATTCATCGCTCTACTACTCGCTTTAAAATTTCCTCGCCGTTTTCATACAAAAACTCGGCCTTTTTTATCTCGTATTCATCCTTGCTCAGCTCAAGCCCGCTTTGGGCTTCAAATTTAGCCGTTAACGCCTGCAAAAACTCCACATATCCGCTAAGTCCCGCTTCATATTTTTTAAAAACCGCTTCATAAGAGCTATTAGCGGCCTTTAGTGCCAGCTCATGGGCGTTAATTTTTTCTTTTAAGATATTTAATTCGTTTTTTAAATTTTGCAAATTTATCCTATTTTCAAGCCTCTTTTGCTCCAAATTCAAAGCGGCTTGATTTGACGCTATTTGTTTGATCTGCTTCTCTTTGCTGGTTGCTTCAAAATCAAAAATTTTCCAAGAAAAACCAAGGGTTATCTCGTTTGTCCTGTGTCTTTTCTTAAAAATCGTATCAAGATACGGCGTTATAGCCTGAAACCTAGGATCAAGCGAAGAGAAGTCGTTATCAAAGTCATTTCGGTAGACGGAGTAAGTGTCTTTAATGAAAATTTGAGGAAGCGTAGCTGAGCCTGCGATCTTTATATCCTCACGGCTTGCCTTAAATTCTTCTTCAAGGACTTTAAGAGCCGTTTTGTTTGAACCCTGCGCCAAATTTGGCTCATCTATCCTAGAGCCGCTTGAAGGGGTTAAAATTGCATTTGTAAGCAGATTTATCTTGCTGCTTATCTCATCTTGCTTTTGCTTATAGCTTAGCGCCTCAACCTTTGCAGCGTGAAATTTAGCTTTGATCGCTTCAAACTCATCAATCGCCGCAAGTCCGGCGGAGTAAAATTTCTCAAGCCTATCAAGGGCGTTTTTAAGATAGTTTATCTGAGCCTCTTTTGCTTTTATGATCTCATTTAGCGCAATAAAGTTAAAGTAAAGCCTGCAAATATCAAGAGCAAGAGAGTTTTTAAAATCCTCGTTTTTTAAAATTTCACTTCCGTGCAGATGCTTAAGCGCGGCTAAGCTCGCCTCTCTTTTGCCTCCGTCATATAACAAAAACTCGATACTTGCTAAAATTTGTAAGCTTTGCTTTGGAGTTAGTATGCTAGGATCTAGCAAATGATAATTGTATCCGCCTTTTAAGTTTAAATTTGGCATATAAGAGCTACGAACGCTTTCATGCTTGAGCTGTGATTTTTGAGGTTGCATGCTTGAAATTTGAGCTAAATTTGAGCTGTGAGCTAAATTTATGATCTCGCTTAGACTACTTGCGCTTAGACTTAAACCAAGAGCAAGCGCTAGATAAGCCTTTTTCATTCTAAACCCATAAGGCTTAGTAGATGTCTGCTAAAAAGATAAAATAGATTAAATTCATACTTAAATGCCATCTTTGCCATCCTTTATTCAAATTTTAGTACTAAATATCTAATGAAAACTCCGCACCAAATTCATAACAAGCAGATTCCAGCCATCTACAAGCACGAAGATAAGCAGCTTAAAAGGTAGAGAAATCATAGTAGGAGGAAGCATCATCATACCCATACTCATAAGCACGGAGCTTACAACCATATCTATAACCAAAAACGGCAGATATATCAAAAACGCTATCTCAAAAGCGGTCTTTAGCTCGCTTATCATAAATGCGCTCATAGTTATAGTTAGCGGAATTTCTTCGATATTTTGCGGATTTGGCAAATTTCTTATGCGGAAAAACAGAGCCAAATCCTTTTCTCTGGTATTTTTTATCATAAATTCTTTAAACGGCTTAACTCCCTCTTCAAACGCAACCTGATAGCTTATCTTCTCATCCAGATAGGGCTTAACGGCTACGTCATAAGACTGCTTAACCACAGGCTCCATGATAAAAAACGTAAGAACCATGGCAAGCGAGATAAGCACGGTAGATGGCGGCATCTGCTGAGTTCCCATGGCTTGGCGTAAAAATGAAAACACAATAATAAGACGCAAAAAGCTTGTCATCATAAAAACAAGCGAAGGTGCAAGGGTTAGTATGGTTAAGACGATTAATACATTTAGCGAGGTTACGAGTTGTTGTGGCGTATCGGGTGCCGTTAGGGTTAAATTTACGGTCGGGATAGTTAAGTTGTCATCCGCAAAAACAGCTAAAGCAAAAAATAGCAAAAATAGAAGTTTTTTCACTTACACTTCCTACTTGCCCTGCATATCAAGTATGCTTTGTTGCGTTTTTGCCCTGTCTCCTTTATCTTGCGAGATGAAGTGAATTTCTACGCGACGATTTTTCTCCCTGCCCTGCTCGGTGGAATTTGAAGCAAAGGGCTCAAATTCGGCCTTTGCCGAAGCCATAAGCTTTTTAGGGCTTACGCCGTCTTTGATAAGCTCATCTACGACGCTTATGGCACGGGCTGAAGAGAGCTCCCAGTTGTTTTTGTATATACTATCGCTATTTGGAAGCTCGTTATCCGTGTGTCCTACTACGTTTGCTACAATATCGCCCGGAAGCTTATCTATAACCATAGCGATACGCTTTAAAAACAAAATAGCATCATCATTGCTCAAAACCGCACTTCCCTTACTAAAGAGCAAGCTTGCAGGAAGTCTTATGATAAAGCCGCTTTCACTCTCATCAAGCGTAACTTCAGGCGAGCCGCTAGCGTGCAAGAGCTCATTTATGGATTTTACGGTCTGGTCGAAATTTAGCTGAACATCGGTTCGTTCTTTATTTCTTGTGGCGTGAGAGTCTTGATTTTGTTCAGGGCTTACATCAGGCTTAGCACCTCCTTCAAGCACGCTTAAAGCCCCCGCGAGCGATCCTACCGCCGCTTCAAGCTTTTTGGCATCCATCGTACTCATTGATAATAAAAGCACGAAAAAACAGAGCAAAAGAGACATCAAATCCCCAAAAGCCGCAAGCCAACTTGGCAGACATTTAGGACAATCGGCGGGATCGATTAATTTCTTAGCCATTTTTAGCCTTAGTTAAACTGACTTACTCGCTCTTTAGGCGGCAAGAAAGAAAGAAGCTTCATCTCAAGCGTACGAGGATTATCGCCCGCTTGGATAGCCATAATACCTTCAATTATAATCGTTTTTGCAAGACTTTCATCTTTATCTCGGATACCTAAGATATTTGCAACGGGCGCTCCAAGGATATTTCCTATCATCGCTCCGTAAAGTGTGGTGATGAGGGCTACTGCCATAGAAGGACCGATAGCGGAAGGATCGGACATATTTAAAAGCATGGCGACAAGTCCGATGAGAGTTCCTATCATACCCATCGAGCCTGCAAAACCTGCGATCTGATCAAAAATTTTGATATTATCGGTGTGTCTTGAGCTGGTTTGCTCCATATCTATTTCAAGCAAAGCTCTTATATCGTCAGGCTCATTTCCGTCAACCGCCATAGATAGACCCTTCTTAAGAAATTCGTCAGTTTCGTTATTTGCGTCCGTTTCAAGAGCCAAAATCCCGTCCCTACGAGCTTTTGTGGAGTATTCAACCATCTTTTTAACTATCTCTTGAAGATTGAATGTCCTAGGCTTTACGGCGATTCCATAAAAAGTAAAGAGCTTTTTCATCTGCTCCATCTTAAAGCCGACCATCAAGCATCCGATAGTTCCGCCAAAAACGATCATCACGGAAGGAATGTCGATATAAGGTCCGATACCAACGCCGATAGCCATCGCACCAAACAGCAAAACCATAATCAAAATCCAACCGACAACGGTTCCTAAATCCATCTCAGACTCTCTTTAAAGCTTAAATTTTAAAATTTTCTTATTATTGTAGTTATTTTTACTTGAAAAGCAGTTAAATTTTGATTAACTTATAAAAATTTACGATGGTTACTTTAATAGAATTAGATAAAAAATCAGTTATCATAATAGTTAATCAACTATTTAGCAAGCGTAAGATAAAATTTAGCAAATTTTAATTCAAGGAAAAAATATGAGCGACATCGGCGTAGTCATACTTGCCGCAGGACTTGGCACAAGAATGAAATCGACAAAACCAAAGGTGATTTTTGAGCTTTGCGGCGAACCGATGATAATACATATTTTAAAAAAAGCTTACGAGATAAGCAATGATGTTAGCGTTGTTTTAAGCTATCAAAAAGAGCTGGTTGAAGCTAAAATCAAAGAAATTTTTCCTAAAACCAAAATTTACGAGCAGGATTTAAAACTTTTCCCGGGTACCGCAGGCGCACTTAAAAACGTAAATTTAAATAGCGAAAAAACAATAATCCTATGTGGTGATATGCCGCTAATTAAAACAAATGATATCATTAGACTAAACGCGGCTAGTGCCGATATAGCAGTAAGCGTGTTTGAAGCCAAAGATCCGCACGGATATGGTCGCGTCATCGTAAATAACTGCATGGTTGAAGCGATAGTAGAGCAAAAAGACGCAAGCGAAACGCAAAGGATGATAAAAAACGTAAATGCGGGATGCTATGCCTTTAAAACCGAAGTTTTAAAGCAAATTTTACCGCTTATAAAAAATCAAAACGCACAAAACGAATACTACTTAACCGATGCCGTTAAAATAGCAAACGAACTGAATTTCAAATGCTCGGCAGTAACGGTAGATGAGCAAAATTTCATGGGAATAAACGACAAATTTCAGCTAAGCGTAGCCGAAAGAATAATGCAAGAGGAAATCAAACAAAACTGGATGCGACAGGGCGTATTGATGCGTCTGGCAGACTCTATTTATATAGATAGTAGAGCGAAATTTGAAGGAGAATGCGAACTGCAAGAAAACGTAAGTATAATCGGTCCATGCGAGATAAAAGACTCGGTCATCAAAAGCTCAAGTGTAGTAGAAGATAGCATAATAGAAAGCTCAAGCATAGGACCTCTTGGTAGAATTCGCCCAAAAAGCGTTATCAAAAACTCTCACATAGGAAATTTCGTAGAGGTAAAAGCCTCAAATCTAAACGGCGTAAAAGCGGGTCACCTAAGCTATCTTGGGGATGCGCAGATAGATGAAGGCACAAACGTAGGATGCGGAACTATCACTTGCAACTACGACGGAAAATCAAAACACAAAACAATAATCGGCAAAAACGTCTTTATAGGCTCAGACACTCAGCTCATAGCTCCCGTAACGATAGGAGATGACGTGCTCATAGCCGCAGGAAGCACAGTCACCTCAGACGTACCAAGCGGCTCGCTTGCGATAAGCAGGAGTAAACAAGTAAACAAAAGCGGATTTTTCTATAAATTTTTCGGTGAAAAAGATGCTCAAAAATAAAAAAATCCTACTTGCGGTCTGTGGAAGTATCGCATTTTATAAGGCTTACGAAATTTTATCTATACTTAAAAAAGAAGGCGCTGATGTATATGTTATGCTTAGCGATGGAGCTTTGAAATTTTGCTCCGCACTTGGATTTGAAGCGCTTAGCGAACATCAAATTTTAACAAGTGAGAGCGAAAACTGGCAAGCGGGGCTTAACCATATAGCTTATGCTAAAATGGATCTCATCTTAATAGCTCCGGCCTCGGTAAATACGATAAACAAGCTTGCAAACGGCATTTGCGATAATGTATTTATGCAAACTCTCATCGCATCTACCGCACCGATCTTAATAGCTCCAGCGGCAAACGATAAGATGATTAATCATTTTTCAACTCAAAAAAGCTTTGAGTTTTTAAGACAAAGCGGCGTTAAATTTATAGATCCTGTCTATAAAATGCTGGCTTGTAAAGATATGGGAAAAGGCGCTTTAGCCGATAATCAAACTATAATTTACGAGGTTAAAAAGGCTCTTAGCAAGGCTAAATTTAGCGGTCAAAAAGTCGTTATATCAGGCGGGGCCACAAGCGAAAATATAGATGAAGCAAGAACCATAACAAACCTATCAAGCGGAAAGATGGCAAGAGCTTTGGCTGATGCGTTTTACTACGTAGGTGCGGATGTAACGCTGATTGCAAGCTTTGAATGCGAAAATACGCCTTATAAAACGCTTCAATTTAAAAGCTCAAACGAGCTAAAAAATACTCTTGAAGATGAGCTAAAAGATGCAAATTTGCTTGTTATGGCAGCAGCGGTGAGTGATTACATACCCCAGATATCTGCAAAGGGAAAGCTTAAAAAAGAGAATCTAGGTGAAATTTGGCAGCTAAATTTAAAACAAAATATCGATATATTAGCCTCCTTAGACAAATTTAAAAATGTAAAAAAAATAGGCTTTAAAATGGAAACGGAGGCAAAAACCGCTGAAAGCAAAGCAAAACAGATGCTTTTAGATAAAAAGCTTGATGCGGTTTGCCTAAATTTGCTTGATCAAAACGTAAAATTCGGCTCAGATGTTAGCGAAGTAACTTTTATAACTAAAAAAAGCGAGCAAACAATACCGCTTGACAGCAAACAAAATATAGCTCTTAGTATCGTAAATTTGGCAAGCGAGCTATGATACAAACCATTTCTAAAATACAAAAAATAGCTAGCGGAAATCAAAGCGGAGTAGTTTTAAACGCATCTTTGCCTATAAGCATAAAAGTGCTTGAAAAAACGGGCTACAACCGCTACAACTTAAAATTTAAAAATAAAACACTCAGCACAAAAAGTATGAAACAGCTTAAAATAGGCAAGGAATACTGGGGCGAGATAGGCGCTGGAAGTGAAAATATCATAATACAAAATTTATACGAAAAACCAAATTTCAGCCCTTTGCACACTCTTGAAAACGGACTTGAGTTGTTGGAAAAAATAATAAATGAGCCTAATTTAAAATGGTTTTATGATTATATTTTTTTAAAACTAGCGGAAGAAAGCAACAAAGAAAAATTTGAAATTTATACAGATATGCTTTTTGCTCTTCAAAAAGATATCATTCATATTCCTTTTGCTTACGGAGAAAATTTAGGAATTTTTCAAATAAAAAAAGAGCTAAAAGCAAGTAGTGTTTATCTCGTTTTTGGAAATTTCGCTCCGCTAATTTTTGAATTTAAAAATTCTCAAATTTCATCAATAACCACGCCTTTTAATAAGGTAGCAAAACTTCTTAATGAAAAATTTGAGTGCGAGATACGACTAGGTAGCGTGAGTGAAATTTATACGCCAAATGGTAAAATAATTGATTTTAAGGGATAATTTGAACAAACTAAAGCATCTGGCGATCATAATGGACGGAAACGGAAGATGGGCGAAAAAACAAGGCTTCATGAGAACCAAAGGGCACGAAAGCGGCGCAAAGGTAGTTGAGGATGTTTGCGGGTTTTGCATTGAAAAAGAAATTGAAATTTTAAGCCTTTATGCCTTTAGCACAGAAAACTGGAAGCGACCTGAAAACGAGGTTAAATTTCTAATGGATCTGCTTTTAAAATTTCTTATTTCAAAGCGAGAAATTTTTATCAAACACGATATCAAATTTAAAGCCATAGGCGACATAAACGCTTTTAATGAGAGATTAAAAGAAGAGATAATAAACCTTGAAAACCTCACGCAAGAAAATAAAAAACTAAAGCTAAATTTAGCAATAAACTACGGTGCAAAAGATGAAATTTTAAGAGCTTTTAAGAGGCTAAACGAGCAGAATTTGGAGTTAAACGAAGCGAATTTAAACGCTTGTCTTGATGAGAGCGAAGCGATCGATCTGCTTGTGCGAACGGGAGGAGAGCAAAGACTTTCAAATTTCATGCTTTGGCAGGCAAGTTACGCAGAGCTTGCTTATACAGATACTTTCTGGCCTGATTTTACGAGTAGCGAGCTAGGTGATATAGTTGATAAGTTTAAAAATACAAAAAGAAGGTTTGGTGGATTATGATAGCGATATTTTATTTTATTTTAGGTGCAGCAATAGGCTCTTTTGGAAATGTTTTGATATACAGAATGCCGCTTGGACAGAGCATAAATTTCCCTGCATCGCACTGTCAAAGCTGCAAAACGCCACTTAAATTTTATCATAATGTGCCAATTTTATCTTGGCTCTTTTTGGGCGGTAAATGTGCATTTTGTAAAGAAAAAATTAGCTTTCAGTACCCTTTGGTGGAAATTTTAAGCGGAATTCTTATGATGCTTGCGTTTTTTCACGAAACATCAAATGCTCAAATTTCAGATATTGATTATATGCAGCTTATAAAAGCTCTTGTTATCGGTGTTTGTTTTATAATTTTACTTTGTCTTAGCGCCATTGATTTTAGATACAAAGCCGTTCCCGATCCGCTTCTTTTTACAAGTGTGGTCTTTGCCATTATGTATTCGCTAATGCCTACTTTGGGGTCATACAAAGGCTTTGAGTTTAACTTTGATGGAGTTATAAGCGCTGCTATTTTTATGTTTGCCTTTTGGCTGTTAAGATTTGTCGTAAGCCTTGCTATGAAACGCGAAGCTATGGGAAGTGCCGATATATTTATAGCCGGAGTTATGGGAGCGATTTTAGGTATCAAGCTTGGTTTAATGGCGATATATGTCGCAGCCATTTTAACTCTGCCTGCTTATATGGCGGTTAGAAAAAGAGGATATGAGCTACCTTTTGTGCCTTTTTTAAGCCTTGGGCTGCTTACGGTTTATGTTTTTAAAGCCAATTTTTTAGAGTTTTTAGAGTATTTGTATGGGTAGAGTAAGCAGGTATCTTTTTACGAATTTCATAAGCACTTTTGCTTCGCTATTTTCGACTCTATTTCTGATTATGTCGATTGTATTTTTTATACAGATTGCGCGCATAACTTCATATATAGAGATAACATTTTTTGAGCTATTTAAGCTATATTTGTTTATGTTGCCGCGGGTGCTTTTATTTACTATTCCTATAGCGTTTTTCGTATCTTTAGCAATGACGCTTTTTAGACTATCGAAAGAAAACGAAAGCATTGTTATATTTACCTTGGGGCACTCGCCAAATTTCATAGCTAGGTTTTTTATCATTTTAAGCGGTCTTGTTTCGGCGTTTTTACTTGTAGTTGCGATAATTTTGATACCTACTGCAGTTGAGCTAAACGAAAATTTTATAGAATACAAAAAAACCGTTGCCAAGCTTAATCTAAAAACAACTCAATTCGGACAAAGATTTTCAAACTGGATGGTCTATATACAAAGCGAAAAAATCGATGATAACGGCACGACATACGAGGGAGTTACTCTTTATTCTCCTCAAGCAGGAGCTCAAAGAGTGATCATAGCCGATAACGCAAAGATCATAAACAACGCTTCGAATTTAGAACTTCAGCTAAATAGCGGCAAAATTTACGATATCAAAGACGACGTATGGCATCAAGCGGACTTTAAATACATGAAGCTTCATACGTTTTCAAACGACAACATATCAAAAACACTCTCGTTTATAGAGTATTGGAAAGATATCAAAACCAACAAAAAAAGAGCCAAAGACTTTGCAACTTTTACTTTGATCGCCCTGTTTCCACTTGCGACTACTTTATTTGCCATAAGCTTTGGAGTGGTTACCTACAGATATGAAAAAGGCTTTATATATTTTGGAATTTTTGGTGTACTGTTTGTTTATTTTGCGCTTATCATGCTGCTCTCATCAAAGGCGATGATAGCGATACCATCGGTATTTTTGCTATTTTTAATAAGCTCTATTATATTTTATAAAAAGAAAATCGTTAAGAGATATTAGCTTGAAGATAAAACTAATATTTAGTTACGACGGGTCTAAATTTCAAGGCTCTCAAACCCAACCGCACGAAAACGGCGTAGAAGACATATTAAGCTTGGCTTTGACACATGTAGGAATTTTTGGCAAAATCATCTCAAGTTCAAGAACCGATAAAGATGTACATGCAAATAATCAAGTCGCATGCGTAGAGTGTGGCGAGCATTTTAAGGACTTTAAAAGGCTTGCAAATTTAATCAACCGTCACGCTCATCCGCATATTCACATAAAACAAATTTCAAAAGTAGATGAAATCTTTCATCCGCGTTATGACGCTAAATTTAGGCAGTATCGATACATTATTAACCATGGCGATTTTAGTCCATTTTTAAGTCAGTATCATACATTTTTACCAAAATTTGATCTAAAAAAAGCCAATGAGCTTCTTGCGCTCTTTATCGGAGAGCACGACTTTAGCGCATTTATGAAGCTTGGAAGCGAAGTAAAAAGCCCCGTGCGCAAAATAAAAAAAGCGTTTTGCTACCCTTATGGAGAAAAAACTATTATAGTTTTTAAAGCAAACGGATTTTTAAGGGCTCAGATTCGCCTTATGATAGCTAGCGTTTTCAAGGCTTTAGAGCTTGCTCAAATCGGCAAATTAAAGGAACTTAATACTAAAAACGAAAGTCAATTTACTAGATATAGTGAAAATTTGGGTGTTAGTGCAAATTTAAGCGATACTACAGATATAAATTCTATCCAAGATAAAAATTTCAAAAAAGCAAAAGAGCTTTTATACAAGGCGATTTACGACCAAAGAGCTATTACTCGTATGCCCGCACCGCCAAACGGGCTTTATTTAAATCGAGTTTTTTACTAACCGCTCAAAATCAATTAAAAAGCAAAGTTTTATCTAAAAAGCCAAATTTACAAAATCTCCCTTTGTCCTTTGGCATTAACAGGACTTAGCACACCCATTTGCTCCATCTGCTCGATTATCGTTGCAGCTCTATTGTATCCTATCTTAAGGCGCCTTTGAAGGTAGCTGATGGAAGTTTTTTGCTCACTCAGGACGATCTCTTTAGCCTCTTCGTAAAGCTCGTCAAGCTCACCAGCAAGAGCCTCGCCGGAACATTCGCCCCCGGAGCCTGAAGTTGCGCCGTCTTCTTTTAAGAATTTCTCGTCATAAACAACTTCTTGCTGCTCTTTTAAGAAATTCACTATCGTTTCTATCTCTTTTTCGCTGGCAAACGGCGCATGAAGCCTGATGATACCCGGGCTTCCGGGAGGCGTAAATAGCATATCGCCGCGCCCCAAGAGGCTTTCAGCGCCCATTTGATCAAGGATTACCTTACTGTCGATCCTTTGCCCCACCCTATAGCTGATACGGCTTGGCAAATTTGCCTTTATGAGACCCGTTACCACATCCACGCTTGGTCGCTGAGTAGCTACGATTAGGTGAATTCCGCTTGCCCTAGCCATCTGTGCAAGTCGTCCTATATACAGCTCCACATCCTTGCCGCTTGTCATCATAAGATCTGCTAATTCGTCGATGATAACCACTATATAAGGAAACTGTTCGCCGCCTTCGGCTTTCATCTTTTCGTTATAACTCTCGATATTTTTCGTGCGGGTATGGCTCATAATCTTATATCTGCGCTCCATCTCGGCAACCATATTTGCAAGCGCAGTGATAGCCTGTTTGGCTTGAGTGATAACGGGAGTTAAGAGGTGCGGGATATCGTTATAAATGCTAAATTCAAGCATCTTAGGATCTATCATCATAAGGCGCAGAGTCTGAGGGCTATTTCTATAAAGCAAGCTTAAAAGCATGGCGTTTATGCCCACGCTCTTACCGCTTCCGGTAGTTCCCGCTATAAGAAGATGCGGAAGCTTTTTAAGATCGGTGATAAAAGGCGCCCCTACTATGTCTTTGCCAAGCGCGATAGTAAGAGGGCTTGAGGCTTTTTTATAAATTTCGCTATCTAAAATTTCTTTTAGATATATCGTCTCTATATTTTGGTTTGGCACTTCTATACCCACTACGTCTTTGCCGGGGATTGGAGCTTGGATACGGATAGTCTGAGCGCGCAAAGCCATAGCAATATCATCTTGCAAGGTCAAAATTTTACTCACCTTTATATGCGGAGCTAAACGAAACTCAAATGTGGTAACGATAGGCCCCGTATAAGTGCGAACGACGTCGCCGTCTATCTTAAATTTACGCAATTTATCAAGCAGATCGGATATCTTTTGATCGATCTCAACTTCATTGAAATTATGAGAGCGCTTTGGTGGATCGTTTAGAAATTTAAGTGGCGGAAGTGCGAAATCCTTTGGTTTTTCAATCTTGCCTTTTTCTATCTCGTCAAGAAGCTTTTTGTTTTCTGCCACTTCATTTAAAATTTCAACGCCGTTTATGGTAGATATATTTTTACTGCCTACATCTTCGGCCTCTACATCGATAAAATCTGCTAAATTTTCACTATCGCTATCTTCATTATCAGTGATATCTTTATCTTTTATCTCTCTTTTTTTGGCTTTTTGTGTGGATTTTTTCTGAGTTATCTGTCTTGGCTGCTCAAATTTATGATCGACATAAGTATCTCTTGCGGTAGGTTCTACAAAAGCTTTTTTTAACACTACCGCTATATTTTCTTGAGCTATCAGCCCAAATGCAAGCACAAAAAGCATCACTATAAAAACCCATGAGCCTATCACTCCCACTACATCTTTGAGTGCGTTTATACAAACACTGCCTATGATACCTGCTTGAGTGGAGCTTGAAATAGCTTGAAACATCAAAAATGCAAAAAATAAAATAACAAGCCCAAGCGCAAGCTGAGCAAAGTCAAGATCAAATTTCTTAAAAAATTTATATACGTAGTAGGCAAAAAATATCAAAGCAAACGGATAAATGTAAGCTATAAAGCCGAATAGTTCGTAATTTACTTCACCTAAAATTTTACCGAAGCTTCCTACGAAATTTGCATCAGGAGCTATCGTGGCAGCTCCAAAAAACATCAAAAAAAACACAACTATAACTAAAATCGACTCTCGTAAAATTTTAAATCCTTTATTTAAAAGTCTGATTATAGCGTAATTTTACATATAGTTTAAGAGACTTAGTTGATTTACCTTTGCAACCGACTGAAGCATGGCTTGATAACTCATTACCTTTTGCATCAAATTCATATAGGTTTTTCCATAGTCGGCATCTATGACTTCCGACTTAACCGTCTGGACGTTTACGGAGAGGATTCCCGCTCTTAAATTCGTATCTTTTAGCGAACTGGAAAGCGCTCCTACTTTCGTATGAAGCTTATTTACATGATCAAAGATGTGATCTACTCTTTCGATAGCTCCTTGGATTCCGGAGTTTCTAGGATCAGGACCGTTTGCATCGGCTCTATACTGCCCAAGCCTAACAGCCTCTATCATCTTATCAAGATCGGCAAATATATCAACGCTTGGCTCATCTAAAGTAATGCCGTTATTTGCAGAAAAAGTAAATACCGAGCCCACGCCTTGAGACGTAGCAGGAGTATTTCCTGTGCTATCTCCTGCAAATTTATCCGAATTTCTATTATCAAAAATTCCAACTTCTATAGAAGTATTTGCATTTTGCATATCGGTAACTTTTATCCTGCCTCTATGATCCATATTTACTTCAACGCTTCCTTGTGCGTCTTTAATAGATTGCTGATACGCTAAAAAAGATTTCTCAAGCGGGGCTAATCCAGGAGGATTAACTATGGCATCAGGATTTGGTATATTATCGCTAGCCACAAAAGAAATAATATCATTAAGCTGTCTAAAAGTTACATCTTTTGCATGAGTTCTTACGCCATCTATACTGTCCGTTACTGGATTGTATACACTATCCCATACGGGAGTATTATAGTTTACTGCTGTACCGTCAGGCTTTGTTCCTTTTATAGTAAAATTCGGATTTAGCCCATTCAGACTAAACGTCATAGAAACGGTGTAGTTTCCGCCATTCTTTGATTTTATACTCATATGCAAAGATTGACCATTTAGATTGTATTTGCCTTTTTCACCGTCATATAAATTTTTAGTTCCCGCGACTTCGCTTAAAGTCGTCTTATCCGTAGCATAATTACCCGTCGCTCTTGAAATCTGCGAAACGGTTCCTATTACATGCTTTCCTTCGTTTTTAAAATTTACTTTATCGTAATCAAAAGCATTAAACTTACTGCCGTCCAAATTTGTATAATTACTCTTTACAAATTCGGTTATCACAAAATCATTAGGATTGGCGTCTTTAAGAGCTTTCAGGTCTTTCATGCTATTAATGGCGTTAAATGCATTAGAAGCGTTGTTTATATTTGCATTAGTTAAAGAATTTACGTCCGCAATCTTTGCCGTAGCGCCTATCATATGAAAATCAATAACCTGATTTCCCTTGGTTAGATCTTTTATATTGATTTGCCCTTGGTTGTTTATCGTAACTTCTACGGCTTTGCTGTTTGGAGTGTTGCCGTATTCGGTGCCTATTTTTTCCAGCAGATCTTTTATGGAGGCGTCGGAAGTCATTTTAAATTTGCTCGTAAATGAAGTCCCGTCAGGCTTTTTACCTTGAAGGAAAAAGGTCGTATTTTGAAATTTCTTAGCATTTGGTCCGACGAAGTCAAGATCCGAAAGCCCTGTTTCATCTTTTAGATAGTTAAAGCCTATCATATTTTGAAGCTTACTCTCCTCATTTAGGTATCTTACGTTATCTTTCCTGTTAAGTATGCTCTGATCGGTTAACGAAACATTAGCGCTTAATCGCTTGTTATAATCCATATCCCTGCCCAAAAATAGCTCGCTTCCAGTTAGATTATAAGGCAAATTTACCTTCGAACCTCCAACTACGTTCATAAGCTGAGAATTTCCAAAATACTCATTTGTAGTTCCGTTGATAGGCTTAGTGTTTATGGCGCTTCCCGAAAACAAAAATTGTCCGTTGATTGATGTGTTTGCGATATTTACAAGATGATTTTTTATGCCTTGCAGATCATTTGCAAGAGCCTCTCTGGAGGTCTTTGAGTGATGTTGATTACCAGCTTGAACGAGCTTTGACTTAAACAGCTCAAGCTTTTCTTTAAAATCCTTTAAAGATTTATCGGTATTTAAAGAAAAACTGCTTGCTTTAGATGTAGCGTCCTTTATCTGCTCAAGAGTTGCAACTTCGTAATCAAGCCTCATTCCGTCATTATAGATACTGCTATCTTCAAAGGAATTTTGTATCTTAAGCCCGCTTGAAAGTTGAGTGTTTAGCCTGTGAAGCTCTCTCATGTTTGTTTGATAGTTGTAATTATCGTTAAATTTCATCATCTGGTTTGTAATTCGCATCGCAAATTCCTAATTAAATTTTCATTAAACTTTAAAAGCAAATAAAGTTCCAACGTGCAAAATATCGTCAAAATCTAAAATTTATTTAGTTTAGAGTATGATCTGTTTTTAAATTTTAATTTCAAACCATAAGGCATCATGATGAAAATTTTGTTTTCCCCAAGCGAAGCCAAAACCGCCATAAAATCTACGAAATTTATGAGCAAAGATAGCTTTATATTTCCGAATTTATATGAAAAAAGAATGGAAATTTTAAACGCTTATAATGAATTTTTAAAATCCGCTTCGGAAGATCAAATTTTAAAGCTATTTGGATATAAAAAGAGCTATGAATGCGATGATCTAAGAGAAGATATTTTTAAAAGAAGCGTTATAAAAGCGGTTTTAAGATATGACGGAGTTGCGTATAAACATTTAGATTATAGAAATTTAGATAAAGACGCTCAAAATTTCATAGATAAAAACGTGCTCATATTTTCAAATTTATATGGTGGCATACTGGCAGGCGATGAAATAGCAGAATACAAACTAAAACAGGGCGAAAAAATAAACGGACTAAATATAGAGAAATTTTACAAAGATAACTTCTCAAATGAGATTGACGCATGGATAGACGATGAAGCGGTTTTAGACCTTCGCGCGGGATTTTATGAAAAATTTTATGACATTAAAGTTCCTTTCGCGACTTTTAAATTTATAAAAGATGGCAAAGTCGTTAGTCATTACGCTAAAGCATACCGAGGAATAGCGCTAAAAGAGGTTGCTAAAGCAGATATAAAAACGATTGAAGAACTTGGAAAACTAACGATAAATAACTTAATGCTAATTGATATCAAAAAAAGCGGTCTTAAAAACGAATTTTTGGTGGAAATTTTATAAAAATCTTAAATTTGAGCCTTTTTTATTAAAAAAAACTTATTTTTGTTCAAATTTAGCTTAAAAAACTATTGTGTTTTTTTAAAAAACGTTGTAAAATGCGATTATATCACTTCTTAAAAGGATGGTTCTATGAAAAAAGCTGAATTTATTCAAGCTGTTGCCGACAAGGCTGGTCTTTCTAAAAAAGATTCTCTAAAAGTTGTTGACGCTGCTTTAGAGACAATCAAAGAGGCGCTTACTGCTGGCGGTAGCGTTAGCTTTATAGGTTTTGGAACTTTCAGCACAGCTGATAGAGCTGCTAGAAAAGCAAGAGTTCCTGGAACAAAAAAAGTAATTGATGTTCCTGCTAGCAAAGCTGTCAAATTTAAAGTTGGCAAAAAACTTAAAGAAGCTGTTGTAGCCGGCGCCGGCAAAAAAGGCAAAAAGAAATAATTTCTTTTCATAGAAGCTCCTTGCGGAGCTTCTTAATTTATCCTAATTTTAAATATTCTTTCAAAATTTAATATATCTTTTATCTCTTTTAGGTAAAATACAATTCTTTTTTGGCCCGAGTGGTGAAACTGGTAGACGCGCCAGACTCAAAATCTGGTAAGGGCAACCTTGTGTCGGTTCGAGTCCGACCTCGGGCACCATGTATACTTTTCAAAGCTTTTTATATTTTTTTGATTTTTTATCAATAGACACTCTAAAACATGATATTTTACTAAAAATACTTTTTCATTAATTATTTTCTTTTATCTCTTGCTAGATTTTTTACGGAATTTTTAACGGATTTTTTATAAAAATCCGCAAAGAGAATAACAATACATAAAACAAATTGAAGTAGATGTTTTACCTTGCTTAAATATTTCAAAGAATCATTGCAATACTTATAATGACTAAAATTAAAAAGTTTTACTTAGAATACCACAAACACAGCAACTGTTTTGTATAAAATTTAAAAACCTAAACCACAATTAAACTCTTTTAGCTATCAAATTTCAAAACAAGCCAAAAGAGTTTAATAAATTTAGGCCACACTTTTTCTTTCATAATAAGTAATTATTTTATTGTGAACCAAAAGTGAGATATATATGACCGCTCCGCCAATGATAAGACGAACAATGTCTGCGTCTTTATGCCAAAACACTAAATTTACAATTATGGCAGCAGGTATAAGCGCGTTATTCATGATTGCCAAAGTGCCGCTATCAACCTCGCACGCACCTTTGTTCCACATAAAGTATCCAAGCCCGCTAGCTCCGATTCCAAGCCATAGAAGCACTAAAGACTGAGTCATATCAAGTGAAATTTTCTCAAAATTTCCAAACATGCCAAACGCAAATCCCGTTACCAAACAAGCTCCTACAAAAAACCAGCCAAAAAGACCCTTTTGTTCGTTAAATCCTTTATCTTCAAGTAAAAATTTATACGCACTCTGCCCAACGCCAAAGCATAAATTTGCGCCCTGAACCATTAAAAATCCAAGCCAAAAATTGCTATTTACGCCACCGTATTTGATGATAAAAGCTCCCAAAACCGCAACCGCAACGCTAAGTAGATAAAGAGGTCGCAAACGCTTAGCGAAAAGATCATAAACCACGCTCACATAAAAAGGTGTAAATATCGTAAAAAGCGCTACTTCAGGCACACTTAGATACAAAAACGAGTTATAGTAAAAGATATACATAGCTCCTATTTGAATAGCTCCGATAAGTGTGATTTTAGCATATATGGCGGCATTTTTTGCCTCAAATTTCATAAAAGGCAAAAAGACTAAAAGCGCTAAAACAACACGCGAAAATGCCGCAAAATAGCTATCTACCCTGCCTGCTAAAAACTCCCCTATCAAACTAAAACTAAAAGCCCAAAGCAACGTTACAAAAACAAGTTTATTCACCGATTATCCTTAATAAAAATTTTAAAATGATAATAAAATAGCCTTAAATCTAGCTTCCCGCTAGCTTTGATCAAGTTTCAAAAACTCCCTCATCATGCAAGCTCCGCTAGCTCCAGCGTCTTTTATCTGGCTTAAATTTTTAGCATTTATCCCACCTATAGCGTATGTTTTGATGTTTAAATTTGCACAAATTTCTTTTAAAAATTCTAGTCCTCTAGGTGGCGTACTCTCATGACTTTTGGTTTTAAAAATATGCCCCGCTATGACATATTTTGCACCTAAATTTTGTGCCATAATGGCTTCGTCAAGAGAATGAACCGAAACTCCGATAGTTAAATTTTCATTTTTAACCAAGTCTCGTTTCGTTTTTGTCTCGTTAAATTTTAAAAACTCTCCAAAAGGAAGGTGTAAATTTTTAACTCCAAGCCTTAAAGCAATATCCAAATGAGTATGCAAAATAAGCCTAGTGCTTGAATTTCTAGTGATTTTTAGCACCTCTAAGGCCAAATGTTTATACTCACACTCATCCAAGTCCTTTTCTCTTAAGATGACAGCATTTGGCTTTTTTTCGCTAACTATGCGCGATAAATCGCCTAAAAAATCACTGCTTAAATGGCGATTTGTAATGCAAATAAGCTCAAACATAGATATGATTACTCATCACAGGTTGCAGATTAAGCGCTAAGATATCTTTATAAATTTCATCCACACCACGAGTATCGTCTATCTCAAACTGCTCATCGCCTCTTTTGACTCCATCCAAGTGAGTGCCGACTCCCACGCTAACTCCTGCTGAAATTTTGCTTGCGGCTACTTTTATAATACCGTTTCTAAATTTCGCATTCTCGCGCGTTGAGATCGTGATATTAGCAAAAGGAAGAAAAATTCTATAAGCGCAAATCACCTGAAAAAGGCTTTTTTCATCAACTTCGCCCGCATTTACTTCACTTTTATTTTTAGCAGGTCTTAGCCTAGGGCAGGATATCGCGATTTCTGCATGCGGGTATTTTTGCTGAATGAAATTTGCATGAATCGCCGTCGCAAAAGCATCTTTTCTAAAGTCATCAAGCCCAAGCAAGGCGGCAAATCCGACACCTCTCATTCCTCCCATAAGAGCTCTTTCTTGGGCATTAAAGCGGTAAGCAAAGCTCATCTTTTGTCCGCCGATATGAACCTTGGCATATTTTTCGGGATTGTAAGTTTCTTGAAACACTATCACATAATCCACGCCGCACTCATGCAAGTATGCGTATTCATCGGAATTTAGCGGATAAATCTCAACTCCGACATTGCTAAATAGCTTTGAAGCCTCCTTGCAAGCTTCGCCAATATATTTTAAATCGCGCTTCTTAGCGCTCTCACCCGTAAGGATTAGCACATCCTTAAGCCCGCTTTTTGCGATACTTTCAAGCTCTGTTTTTATCTCGTCTATCTTTAGTCTTAAGCGCGAAATTTTATTATGCGAGCTAAATCCGCAATACACGCAGTTACTGTCACAAAAATTTGAGATATAAAGCGGGGTGAAAAGCTCAATGCCGTTTCCAAAATGCCTTTTCATCTCACTTTGAGCGCGCGCCGCCATCTCTTCTAAAAACTTGCCAGCCGCAGGACTTAAAAGCGCACGAAGCCCTTCTGCATCGACACGACTCATACCAAGAGCTCTTTTTACATCAGACTTTGTATAGCCCTCATAGTTGTAGTTTTCACGCAAATTTAAGACACGATTCATCAAGCTTTCATCTATGCGTTGCATGCCGTCCATATAGCTCATCACGTCAAAATTTTTCACGCCCTACTCCAAAAATCCACTTAGCGGGCTAGACGCTCTTGCCGCTTCGCTAATCTCGCCAAGCCCCGCCAGATAAGCAAGCCTACCAGCCTCAATAGAGAGCGCAAAAGCTTTTGCCATCGCTCGCACATCTCCTGAAGTTGCTATAGCGGTATTTGCCATTACCGCAGCGCAACCCATCTGCATAGCCTCGCAAGCCTGAGCAGGGTTTCCGATGCCCGCATCAACTATCACGGGCAGTTCTATCTCATCTATTAAAATTTTGATAAATTCACGAGTGGCAAGCCCTTTATTTGTACCGATAGGCGCTCCAAGAGGCATCACGCAAGCAGCACCCGCATTTACAAGATCGCGAGCCACGTTTAGATCAGGATACATATAAGGCATTACGACAAAGCCCAAATTCGCAAGTTTTTCCGTCGCTTTTATCGTCTCGTAGTTATCGGGTAGCAGATATCTACTGTCTTTTATACACTCGACTTTAACGAAGTCGCCACATCCAAGCTCGCGTGCAAGCTTTGCGATACGCACGGCCTCATCTGCATTTCTGGCTCCTGAAGTGTTTGGCAGGATGGTGATATCTTTTGGGATAAAGTCAAGTATATTTTCACTTCCGCCTTCATTTACTCTGCGAAGCGCGAGTGTAACGATCTGAGCTTTTGCGTCTTTTATCGCAGCCTCAAGTAAAGATAGAGAAAATTTGCCCGAACCCAAGATGAAGCGGGAACTAAATTTATGCCCGCTAAGCTCTAAAAAATCATCTTTCACGCATGCTCCTTTTTTGCTCTTTGCAAAGCCAAGTTTAGCACCAAATTCGCCATCATGCCCGCACATATACTTACTCTTGGGCTCATTACACCATCTTTCATATCACTTGTTTCATCACCGCAAACATAAAATTTTTCATTTACTTTTCGCACTTTCATCTCTCCGCTAATTCCCGACATTCCGCTACTTGCTATAAACACGCTATCTAAATTTGCAAGCACGAAATTTGCAAGCATAGCCTTTTGTTCGGCGTTATCAAACGCTTCGCAAATCACGTCAAAGTTTTTTAAGATTTCTTTTGCGTTTTGACCGGTTATCTTAGCCTCTATCGCCTCGATTTGCACTTGCGAAATACTTTCCAAAACTTCTTTAAGTACCACTACTTTTGGCTTGCCAATATCTTTTATAAAGTAGTGCTGGCGGTTTAGATTGCTTAATTCAACCGTATCAAAATCAATTATCGTGAGCTTCTTAACGCCTGAGCGCACAAGCATAACGGCTAAATTCGAGCCTATCCCGCCCGCTCCGCAAATAGCGATATTAAGCTTATTAAGAGCTTCTGTAGCTCCTGCTACATTTCGGCTAAACATTCTACTCATCAGCCGCCACCCACGAAGCAGACTATCTCTACCTTGTCGCCATCGTTTAAAATGGTATCAAATTTATCTTTTGGCAAAATTTCACCGTTTAATTCGGCTACAACTTGCTCTATTTTAAAATTTTTACTTGAGAGAAAATCTTGCAAATTTCGCCCTATAAATTCGCTCTCGTCTTTGCCGTTTATAATTAGCATATTTTGTCTTTGGATTAAATTTGCATCAGAAGTAGCGCATCTTCCTACGTCGGCATTATCCGCTTCAGGTTTAAGGGTCTAAGGCTTGCACCTAATCTCAGCTAACGCTCCCCTGACACATGCGTGATTATAACTTAATTTTTTAAATTTGCCGCTTGGCAATACGAAACTAAAATAATAAATTTTATACCTACCACAAGCCTATTGTTACTTTATAAAAATCACAATTAATTATAAATTTACTCTTAAAATCAAAGTAAGCCAAAATTCAATTGATTTCCAGCAAAAATCCTATGAATACGGATACAATGCAGGCAAAAATGGTAACTTGATTTGCAGTGATGCCTAGATTAAAAAGCTTAGTCGTAAGCGGACGTAGGAGATTTTGGAATTTTGGCTTTAGCTCATAAATAGTCATAAAAGCTCCAAAAAATATTAATAGATAGTATTATTGTATAAATTTTCTTATACCAAATTTAATTTTAAATATCCTGCAACCAGCACTTCCAGTCAAATAATTGCCATCTTAATTTCATAGTGGGAATATAAGTTTATATTTCACTCTTTTTCTATCTTCTTCTTATCCTCTCTTTACCGGTATTATGTAGCAACCGCAACCAACTTCTATAAAATAATCAGATAAAATTCTAACCATATTAATCGCGTATAACAATTGTAGTAAAAAGGGAAAAATATGGCAGAAACTCACGTAATATCGGCTTTAGTAGCCAAACACGCAGAGCTTCAAGGCAGAATTAAATCATATCAGGAAGCGATAAAAGAGGTAAGAGATGAAATTTCAACTATCTCAAAAAGTATAAAGATATTTGATCTGAACTACGACTTAAGAAAAATAGCACCCAAGAAAACGAGAGAAAGATATTTTAAACATAAAGAGCTAACAAGACTCGTTATAGAATATATAAAAAACAACGACAATGTCGATATAAATGAATTAACAGAGTATGTAATGAAAGCAAAAGCTCTACCGCAAGAGCTTCATAAATCGATATACGGCGGAATTTACACCGTTTTAGAGAATTTAGTTCGTCAGGACGTAATAGAATGCCGTATTGCAAACGACGCAAAACGATATCGTATAAAAGTCCTAAATGCCTAATCTTTCGGCTACTATATGATTTCCTTGCCAATAACCGCAGAATTCATTTGAAATTCCTCTATCTAAGCACTTCTTTAAAATATCTCGAAAGATAAAGCCGTTATTAAATCGCCTTGTATCCTCGCGGTAAGCTATCTCATTGGCATAATTAGATAGATATAACGTGCCGAGCTTATGGCATTGTCCGTATTGAAGCCTGCGAAACCTTGAGTTGTAGCTTTCGCTTTGATTGTTGTTTTCTCCGTTTATACCGCAATACTCTACGGCATGATTAACCACTCTGTGATCGTAATGAGCGATAAAATTTGAATATCCGATATTCTCGTCCGTGTGCACTTCGCTGCCTCTTACGATAAATCTATGAGCTATACGACTTAACTCCACCCCATTTTCGCTTCTTAAAATGAACGTTCTCGTGCGATTTGCTCCGATACCGAATTCGTTTCTTTGCCTGAGCGATATAACCACTCGTTTATTGGGCTTATATGCCTTTCTACGATCTATTCTTTTTTCTAACCTATTCTTAGGGCGAATATAGCCGTTAACATACACTCCGTCCATTTCGACTACGCCTTGAAACGGTCGCGAACTATCATAATCCATTAGGCTTTCGCGAATTTTATGAAGTAATACCCAAGCGGTTTTATATTGAACGCCCAAGTCGCGAGAGAGTTGTAGCGCCGAGATTCCTTTAGCAGCATTAACGAATATACAAATAGCCATAAGTATCGTTTGTAACGATAGTTTGTGTCCATGAAAAATCGTGCCGCTCGTAACGCTAAAGAAGCTAGCGCACTCTTTACATTTAAACTGCTTGCGAGAGGCTATGAAGTAAATTTTGCCGCTACTGTCGCAACAAGGGCATACCGGGTTACCTTTGGTTTCAAACCAACGAACTTGTTTAAAAGCTGCAATAGCTTGGAAGTCATTCATTCTGGCAATTTTAATAAGAGATAGCTTGCGAGCTTCGGCCGATAGTAAAAAGTGTTGAGCCATATCTAACCTTATTTTATATATTACAGGTTTAATTATACTGAATAATATATTATAAATAGCTTAATATTGAATATAAATCAGTAATTAAAATATTGTATAATATATGGCATGGATTTTTAAGTCTTTTTTTACTAAAATTATGAATACGAAAGGAAATGGATGAGCTTAAAAGAAACTTTGCTTCAAATTCATCAAGGCATTGAAGCCAAGGAGCTGCAAAAAATTAGCAAGAAAGAGATAGCCACTAGGTTAAATATAGCTACTATTACCTATGTAGAGTGGCTAAGAGGCAAAAACGAGCCGTCGGCCATGAGTGCTATGCTTAAAATGTTATCGATGCTCGACGATGAACGGATGCTTATGGTTATAAGTAGTTGGAGATACAATAAAAAATTCTTTAAGCTATCTGACATAGTGTATAAAATTCATAAGCAAATCGAAGATAAAGAGCTAAGAAATATCTCTCAAAAGGAGATGGCTCAAAGAATCGGTGTAGCTCACAGCACCTATACGGCATGGCTAGGAGAGGTTCAAAAACCGATTGCTATACCAGCCTTGCTTGATTTGCTTGCGATGCTTAAGGGTGAGGATACGACAAGGATTGTTAGAACTTGGCAGATATTGAGAGATCAATAACTTATAATATTTTAGGGATTTTAAGGGGCTCAAAATAATATGAAATTTCAAAATAAATATAATAAACAACAAGGGGTTGCGATTTTGGATAAAGAGAATATTAGCGATAATTCTGGTATTACCGTAAATAGCGAGCAAATTCAAGCATTAAAGGATATTTTTCCAAATTGCTTTGATAAGGACGGTAAGTTTATAAAATCTAAGCTTGATAAGGCTTTGCGAGATAGCAAGATAAACTTTGCCAAAGAAAGCTATACCCTGGATTGGCTTGGTAAGTCTTACGCAAGGCTACTAGCAAATGAAAAGCCGCTTAGCGTAATGAGCGAAGATAAGAACTTTAATCTTAATAAGACCACTGAAAATTTACTCATCAAAGGCGATAACTTAGAGGTTTTAAAACATCTTAAAAATGCCTACTATAAGTCTATCAAGATGATTTATATAGACCCGCCTTATAACACTGGCACGGACTTCATCTATCAAGACAAAAGAGAATTTACTAAAGAAAAATTGTCGCAAAAGGCTGGAATTAGTGAAGAAGAGGCACAAAGAATACTTGAATTTATAGACAAAGGTTCAAATTCTCATTCAGCTTGGCTAACCTTTATGTATCCTCGGCTTTACGTTGCTAGACAGCTTCTTGAGGATGACGGTGTGATATTTATCTCAATAGACGATAACGAGCAGGCGCAGTTAAAAATGCTTTGCGATGAAATTTTTGGGGAAGAGAATTTTATTGCCAACTTAATATGGCAAAAGAAAAAAGGTGGTGGCGGAAGTGATTCAGAATTTTTTCAAAAAGAACACGAATATGTTTTATGTTACACAAAGAAAAGTTGGAAAATACTTGATAAAACAGATGAGTATAATGAAACTGATTTTAATAAAACAATCAATAATAGAAGAGCAAAAATTAGAAAACTTGAAAAAGATGGCGATAATGCCTTGCGAATTGATAGACCAACTCTTTATTACCCCATCAAAGACCCAAGCGGCAATGATTTTTATCCAGTTGCGCCAAATAACGAAGATGGTCGTTGGCGTAAAAAACCTGAAAATTTAGACAAAGATCATATTTTTTGGCAGGAAAATTCAAGGGGGCGTTTAACTCCTTATGAAGTAACATATTTTGATGAAGTTGAAAAAGAAAAAATTATAAAAACTAGGACTATATTTACAGAATTCGGAACTACCACAGAGGCTACAAAAGAAATACAAACTTTATTTAACGGTAAAAAAGTTTTTGACACACCAAAGCCTACAAACTTACTTAAAAAATTAATGCAAGTTGGCACCGATGATGACGATATCATTTTGGACTTCTTTGCTGGCTCTGGCACGACAGCTCACGCTGCAATGGCTCAAAACTTAGAAGATGGCGGTAGCCGCAAATTTATATTAGTCCAACTCGACGAGAAATTAAAATCAGAAAATAAAAGTCAAAAAATAGCTTATGATTTTTGTAAAAATGAGCTGCGAATACAAGAACCTAGCATTTTTGACATTACAAGAGAAAGACTAATAAGAGCCAAAAATAAGCTGGTCGAAGTAAATCAAGATAAAGATATGTCTAAATTTGACCTGGATTTTAAGATTTACGAGATTATCAAAAAAGATAAGTTTATAGAGGATATGGAGCGATTCGATAATAATGCGTCGTTACCATTATACGAGTGCGACGCAAACGCTATTGTAACTACTTGGAAACTTTATGACGGTATTAAATTAGATAAAAACCTCGAAGAAATAAAACTAAAGGAATATATTGCGCACTATGACGGCGACAAGAAACTATATTTAATTAATCCAAACTTCACGCACGACGATTTAGTGGCATTGGTAGAAAAAATAGACTCCGATAAAACATTTAAACCCAATGTTATAGTGATATACGGGAAACACTTTGAAAGCGCAATGCAAAACGAAATTTGCCACAACCTCAATGTCATAACCAATGCAAAGTCAATCGAGCTAAAAATTATCATAAGGGATATCTAATGGCCGGTTTTACTTACGAACACAATTTGCCGCACCAAGAAAAAGCCGTTAAATCCATCCTTGCTATTTTCAACAATACCATTAGAGAAATTAATAACAACCAAATTTTAGCCAACTACTCAAATCCTCGTATAATATTTTTAGACAGAGCTCAATTTTCAAAAAATATAAAAGAAATTCAAAAAGACAACGACATTGACACTAAAAAATATCACGATAAAAATAGCAATATCGTTGATATTTCAATGGAAACTGGCACTGGTAAGACCTATACATATACTAAAATGATGTTTGAGCTAAATCAAAATTTAAGTCAATGTAAATTTATTATCGTCGTGCCGACTCTTTCAATCAAAGCTGGAACGATAAATTTTTTGGAATCAAGTGCCACTAGAGAACATTTTAGAAATATATATTCAAAAGAAATAAATTTATATATCGTTGAGAGCAAGAAAAATACTAAGGCAAAAAAAGAAGTTTTACCGCAAGCTATAAGCGATTTTGTAAGCAAGCAAATTCAACCAGATAAAGGAATCGAGGTTTTGATTATTAATCAAGGTATGTTAAATTCGGACACTATGGACAAACGATATCAAAAAATGCTAAATGATATGTTTGATAATCCATTTGAGGCGCTTGAAAGTATAAGCCCGATAATCATCATAGATGAACCGCACAGATTTAAACAAGACAATAAAACCTTTAAAAATATAGAAAAGATAAAAGCTCAATGGATATTTAGATTTGGAGCAACGTTTGATGGAGAAGAAAAAAATTTAGTTTATAGGCTAAATTCGGTTCAGGCTTTTAATGATGACCTGGTTAAAGGTGTTAAGATTTTCATTAGTGATTTTAACGATACGGCGCAAGAGAATGCGAGACTAAAGCTTATAGATTTTAACAAAAATGAAGCAACCTTTGAACTTGATGGCAAACAGCACATAATCCATAAAGCGCAACCGATGAAAGAAATACACCCCGACTTGGGTAATCTACAAATAGAGAATATCGCAAAAAACTTCGTGCTTTTGTCAAATGGCCTGGAGCTAGCCAAAAATAGCGTCATAAATCCCTATTCTTACAATGAAACTCTTGCCGAGAAAATGGTAAAACAAGCCGTCGAGGAACATTTTAAGCTAGAACAAGCTTTCTTTGAAAGAAGAGATAAGATTAAGCCGCTCACTCTGTTTTTTATAGATGATATCGATGGATATAGAAATAAAGATGGAAATTTCAGACTTTTTTTTGAAAAACTTATTGAATCTAAAATAAACAAGATTTTAGAAAACGAAAAGTCTAAAAGTGATAAGAACAGAGCTTATATCGAATATCTCAAAAAATCTCTATCTGATATAACGCTTACGCACGGCGGATATTTTTCAAAAGATAATAACGATAATGACGAAAAGATAGAGCAAGAGATAAACGAAATTTTACACGATAAAGAAAGCCTTTTAAGTATTGATAATCCTCGTCGTTTCATCTTTTCAAAATGGACTTTAAGAGAGGGTTGGGACAACCCTAACGTATTTGGTATATGCAAACTGCGCTCCAGCGGTAGCGTTACGTCAAAATTACAAGAAGTCGGACGCGGACTAAGACTACCAGTGAATGAATACGGCTCACGCATAAAAGACGGCGGATTTTATTTAAACTATTTTGTGGATTTTACTGAAAAAGACTTTGCCGAAAGCCTAATCAGTGAGATAAATTCTAAATCCAATATCGCCGATTTTAGTGAAAACGAGAAACTAAGCGATGAGTTAATTCATGCCATTTGCAATAGCTATGAAAACCTTGAAAGCGATAGCTTGCTTAATGAAATAGGTGAAAAAGGCATTATCGACTTTGGTAGAAATTTTAAAGAAAACGGCTTTGATGAACTTAAAAAGCTATATCCGCAAGCGTTTATTGATAGAGGCGTGAGAAAATCTAAAATTATTAACTCCAGCGATAAAAAACAAGCGGCGCATATTAGAGTCGGCAAATACGACGAGCTAAAAGAGCTTTGGGAAAAAATCAATCAAAAAGCTATATTGCAATACAACATTAAGGATGAAAAAACCTTTTTAGGCCTACTTACCAGCTTTTTGAAAGAAAATAAATCAAATTTCAAAGTCGGCGCAGTAGTTTCAAAAGAGCAAACTATGAAATTTGACGGCAATATGGGGTATTATGAAACATCTTTCAATATAAGTGAGGAAATACTACCGATATCGTATATGAAATACGGCGAATTTCTGTTAAAGCTATCTAGCGAATTAAAGGCTAATATCAATACTTTGCACCAGGCTTTTTGTAAAATTTATCGAGAGCAAGACAAGATAGATATCAACAACTTTTTAAGCAATCAAACCATTAGATTTATTAAGCACGGTTTTTCAAAATATATATTAGACAATTCCATTAGTAATTTTTCCGTAAAATACCAAAAAATCCAAAATCTAATAAACATACATCCTACGAAATTTACGGACAAGGACGGAAAACCACTTAGCGAGATACAGGCTGGAAATTTAGGAGCAGAAAAAAGCGATGGGGTAGCTGTAAGTAGTTATTTGTTTGATGAGATATACTTTGACTCGGAGCTTGAAAAAGAAAATATATCTGAAAACATTGATACAATAACGGTATTTACAAAAATTCCTAAAAATTCAATTAGAATTCCAGTTAGCGGCGGCGGCTCATACAGTCCAGATTTTGCATACGTCATACAAGATAAAGAAGCAAATAAAACATTGCATTTGATTGTAGAAGTTAAAAATAAAGAGGAGCGTGATTTATTGAGCGATGAAAAACAAAAAATAGCTCACGCAAAGAAATTCTTTGAAGCTGTCGACGATAATGTAAAAATAGATTTTAAGACGCAATTTGCAACTCAAAAAATTAAAGATTTAATTAGTGAAATTATGATGAGATAAATTTGGAAAATAAGGATATTATTTTAGCTCAATGGAAACCTTAGATATAGTAATTTTAATGACTATTCCAATTAAATGAGATTGGAAATCCTAGTAGTTTCTTTGTCGCCATTTTATTGTTCTTGATTCGGATATTTATATTAATAAATTTTTAAAATTTTGAATTGGGTGTATTTGCTACATAATATCGCTCTTTACTTTCCATCCTCCATTTCATCCTCCTCATACAATCACTCTCTAAATCAAAAAATCCAAATAGATACTCTT
>NZ_JBJJXH010000013.1:0-38111 GCF_045504005.1 Campylobacter canis
AACATCTAAAAACAGGCACAATGATGGATATGTATAAAAACAGATGGAGTCTTAGAGGTAGGATTTTTGGACTGATTCCCGCCTTTAGAAATTCTTGCAGGATGTTTGTGTTTGGGTTAAATTTAAGCAAATAAATTGCGGTTTTATGAGCTTAAGCGGGTTTAGATAAATTTGCTCTTATGGATAGAGCGATTTTTTGTGCCTTTGCTTGCAATATAAATAAAATTAGAGGCGAGATACGCCTCTAACATCTCATAACTAATCTTTTTTGTTTATCTTTTCTTTTGCGGTTTTTATGAAATTTTCCGCACTCTCATAGATCCTGTCGCCGAGTTTTTTGGCTTTGGTTTTTAAATTTTCGCCGATTTCTTCGTATTTTATGCCTTCAAGCTTTTCTGAAGCCTTTTTCTCAAATTCGGCTATCTCTTTTTTAAGCGCTTCAAGCTTTTCATTGACTTCAAGATTTTCCATCAATTTATCGCTTTTTTCGTTAAATTCTTTTTTCAAAGTCTCAAATTTAACACTTGCACTTTGTGTGAACTTGTTGATATTTTCATTCATCTTAAGCTCTTCAAGTCTTATTGCAAGCTGGTCGCTGATCTCGTTTTGCATGCGCTTAAATTTCGCAAAATAACTATCCAGCGTATTTTCTAAAAGATCGCTGATGATACTTGCCGCAGGGTCGTTTGAGCGCTGCATTAGATTTTTAAGCATGGTTACGAAGTCATCTTCTATCCTAACCAGCTCTTTTGAGCTTTTTATCAAATTTTCGCTATCCGGAGCGAATTTCATCTCCTCTTTAAATTTCTCAATCGCTTTTAAAATTCCGTCTCTTGCACCGGTTACCGAGCCGTTTATAAGCTCTTTTGCAAAGCTGTGATCTTCGTTTGCAATAGTTACGGCGGTTTCTATGACGACTTCTGCGATCTCAAGGAAGCGAATTTTGCTAAACACACCCTCATTTATCGCGCTATATACGATATTTTTAGCTATTTCTGCGCTCGTATCTCTTACGTCCTCGCCCTTTTCTATGGTAGTCAAAAACGCCGCTTCGGTAGTTTCGCGAAGGATTCCAAGCATCTGCAAATCGCAAAGCATAGCATCGTCAATCGCGTTTAAAATTTGCTCTTTTTCTTCAAATTCGCCATTTTGTATGTGGCTTTCAATGCTTTCAAGAGTGGCTTGTATGGTGCGTTTGATATCATAAATTTGATCATCGATCTGCTTTTCTATGCGCTCTTTTTCATAAATCAACTTATACAAAAACTGCTCTTTTGACTCGCTTGCCGCACTCGTGATGCCGTCTATAAGATTTGCAACGCTTTTTGAGTTGAGTAAATTTTCCGATCTTAGAATTTCACACATTTGCCCAAAAGTATTTGAGACCTCTTCGTTTAGCTCTTGATCGCTTTTTAGTTCTTTGAATTTTTTCTTGCTAAGATCAAATGCAAGCTCACGGATAAGGACTAAAATTTGCGGATTGTCCTTGTTCTCTTGAAGCGTGTGAAGAAAAATTTTATTTTGCATATTTTTCCTTTATAAAACGTATTTGGCGCGATTTTTGATAGCGTTAAATATCTCTAAGCGCTCTTTTTCTGAATTTACGGTTAGCTTTAAGTTGTAGCTGGCGTATTTTTTATCCGAACTGAATTTGGAAAATTTTAGTTCATACTCGCGACCTTTTACTAGTTCGTCTATGGTATTTTGAGCGTTTATGCCCGCTTCAAGTATAAATTTATACTCCCATAAAGCGGGGTATTTGATATTTGGTTTTTCATTTATTTCGTGAATATTCGCCACTTTTTCCTCCTGTTTTGCTTTCAAGCGCTATATCTGTTATTTGCATGGACTTATCTATGGCTTTTATCATATCGTATATGGTTAAAAGCCCCACGCTAACGCCTGTGAGCGCCTCCATTTCAACGCCTGTTTTGCCTTCGATCTTAACGCTTACGATTAATTTAAAGGCCGTCATTTCGGGTAACTCAACGATATCGCAATCAACCGAGCTGATAAGTAGCGGATGACACATCGGGATTAATTCGCTTGTTTTTTTAACACCCATGATCGCAGCAACTACGGCGGTTTGAAGCACGGGACCTTTTTTGCCCGTATTTTCTTTGATCGCGCTAAAGGCTTCTTGGCTCATTTTTATGATACCGCTTGCTACGGCTATGCGCGTAGTGGGCGATTTTTCGCTTACGTCAACCATTTTCGGGCGATTTTTTTCGTCTAAATGTGTTAGCATGATTATCCTTTTTTAATTTGGATTATATCAAAAGCTATTAAAGGGGAGATAAATATGCACCCTCGTTAAAGGGCGCATATTGAGTTGTTACAAAAAGGAGGTTTTTCTTGTCGGACAATGAAATAATATCTAAGTGTTTTAAATTTTATCCCAACTCAAAGTTAATAGTTTGCCAATTTGCAAATAAAATTCAAAATTGCGATTTTTCGCTATTTATAAAAGCGTTTATTCCCTTTTTAAGACGGCTTAAGCTATCTTTTAAGAGCTCTTTAGGGCATGCTATATTCATGCGTAAAAACTGTTTGCCGTTACCTCCAAACGCTCCGCCCTCAGATACCCAAAGCCCAAATTTGCTTCTTAGAAATTTTTGCAATTTACTCGAATCATCACAAATTTGCGAGCAGTCAAGCCAAAGCAAATAAGTAGCCGTCGAATGAACGAGCTTGATGCTTGGAATTTCGCCTTGTAAAAATTCCCGCACCAAAATTTTATTAGTATAGATATACTCTCTAAGCTCATCAAGCCACACCTCGCTTTCATTATACGCAGCTATCGTTGCTACTGCGCTAAATACGTTGTTTTCGGCAATTTTATCGTTATCAAAAGCGCGCTTTATAAGATCTTTTAAATTTTCATTTGGAGTTACGACCATGGCACCCTGAATGCCCGCGATATTAAAGCTCTTGCTAGGCGAGATGCAGGTTATGCAGTTTTGAAAATACTCTTCAATTAAAGCCATGGGAGTGTAGTTAAGCTTAGGATCTACGATATCGCAGTGGATTTCATCAGACACTAACAAAACGTCGTTTTCGTAGCATAGCTTGGCGATCTTTTCAAGCTCTGCTCTGCTCCAAATTTTGCCTATAGGATTGTGCGGATTGCAAAGCAACATTATGCGAGTGAGCGGATCTTTAAGCTTGTTTTCAAGATCTATAAAGTCGATTTCATACTCTTGCGAATTATAAATTAACTTGTTGTCTGCAATTTGCCTGCCGTTATTTATGATGATATTAAAAAACGCATGATAAACAGGAGATTGGACTAAGATTTTATCTCCGGGGCAAGAAAATTTACGTATTATGCTCGCAATCGCCGGTACCACCGCGCTACAGGAGATAAGCCACTCAGGCTTAAAATCAACCTTGTGCCTTCTGCTCCACCACGAACAAATCGAACTTTGCCACTCTGTGGGCAGAGTTGAGTATCCAAATATGCCGTGATTAAGGCGATTTTGAAGTGCAGCTAAAATTTCAGGCGCGCATTCAAAGTCCATATCCGCTACCCACATCGGCAGCTCATCCTCTTTGCAACGCCATTTTACTGAGTCTAAGCCACGCCTATTTATAACTTTATCAAAATCATATCTCATATTTCGCCTTTATTTTTATTTTGCACTCTTTTTTAGCTCTTTTTTTGGTTGAAATTTTATCGTTTTATGCTTAAATTCTTAATCGCGATCTTTCACGCTTTGATTATTGTGGTTTTTGATTGTACTATCAAATATATTCTATAAAACAAAAGTTTTAAATCATGGCTTTGTTGAATTTAAGTTTCTATTTGGCTTTCCAATCAAAGAAATCTTTTTAAATTACATTTGTAGATATGTGAAATTTTACAAACAGCTTTTATAAGTTGATTTTTTATGAGAAATTTAAAAGATGATTAGAGCTAAATAATGGCCGGGAGAGAGGGATTCGAACCCCCGGAGGCTTTCACACCTCAACGGTTTTCAAGACCGCCGCTTTCGACCACTCAGCCATCTCCCGAGATCATAATTTGGCTAAATTTAGCCAAATTTATTCAGTTTTTTCTTTAACGTAGGTAGCCCCGTCGTTAACTTTGTCTTTAGACCATTCAACCGCTTTGTTGGTATCTTGCTTGACACCTCGCCAGGTATTTGAACAGCCAGCCATCAAAAGGACCGCAGATAAAAGTACTAAAACATAACGCATCTTTTTCTCCTTATGTCGTTTTGGAGGCGACACCCGGATTCGAACCGGGGGTAAAAGCTTTGCAGGCTTCTGCCTTACCACTTGGCCATGTCGCCTTTTAGCTTAATTTATGGTGCCCGAAACCGGACTTGAACCGGTACGGTAAAATTACCGAGGGATTTTAAGTCCCTTGCGTCTACCATTCCGCCACCCGGGCATAAATTCCCAAAAAACTGATGGAGCGGGAAACGAGATTCGAACTCGCGACCCCAACCTTGGCAAGGTTGTGCTCTACCCCTGAGCTATTCCCGCATTTTGAAAGTGTAATTTTATCCCAACTATGCTTAAAAAAATATTTTATTTTTGATAAAATTAAATTTTTTGTAAGTGAAATATGTATATAATCACCAAATACTTTTTGGGGTTATAGCTCAGCTGGGAGAGCGCTTGAATGGCATTCAAGAGGTCGGCGGTTCGATCCCGCTTAACTCCACCATTTCTTATGTCTGATAACCATATTTCTTTTTAACCCAGTATAACTAGCTATTTGATTTTTACGACATTTGTAATAAATCTCTTAAAACAATACTTCTCTTTTTAGCCAAAACATACCTAACTTAGGCTATCTCATCGCCCTGATAGAATTTAATATCGCTATCAGCGCCACGCCAACATCGCCAAAGACTGCTTCCCACATAGTTGCGTATCCCAAAGCTCCCATTATCATGATCGCGACTTTCACGCCGAGTGCAAATACGATATTTTGCCAGACTATGGTGCGGGTTTTTTTAGCTATTTTGATGGCGGTTGCCACTTTTGATGGCTCGTCGTTCATTATGACGATATCGGCAGCTTCTATAGCCGCGTCGCTTCCTGCTGCGCCCATAGCCACTCCCACATCGGCTCTTGCAAGCACGGGCGCGTCATTTATGCCGTCTCCCACGAAAGCCACTTTGCCCTGCCCTGCTTTTTGGGCTAAAATTTCTTCCAAAATTTCAACCTTTTGCGTCGGCAAAAGCTCTGCAAAAAATTTTGTTATACCAAGTTTATTTGCGATGTTTTGGGCGATATTTTGATTATCGCCCGTTAGCATTACTATCTCTTTTGCACCCTCTTTTTTGATTTGCAAAATTGCCTCTTTGGCATCTGTTTTTAGCTCGTCGGTTATTATAAATTTACCTGCAAATTTACCGTCTATGGCTACATAAAGCACCGTTTCAAGTTGGGCTGAAGCTTTGAATTCAACTCCTTGCGAGAGCATAAATTTAGCATTACCCGCCACTATCTCTTTGTCGTTTATGTTTGCTTTTATACCCTGCCCTGCTATCTCTTCAAATTTAAGCACGAGCGACTCGTCTATGTTGCCGCCTGTTCTTTCATACTCTTTTACGATCGAAGTTGCTACCGGGTGGGTTGAGAAAAATTCCGCGTGAGCTACTAGCTTTAGGAATTCCTCTTGGTTTTTTATTTGTAAATTTTTGTCGTTTAGCTCAATTTGGCTTACTTTGAAAATTCCCTTTGTGAGCGTTCCTGTTTTATCAAATACGACAGTATCCACACTGTTTAGAGCTTCTAAATAGTTTGCACCCTTGATGAGTATGCCGTGCCTTGAAGCTCCTGCGATCCCGCCGAAAAACCCAAGCGGGATTGAAACCACAAGTGCGCAAGGGCATGAGATAACCAAAAACACAAGCGCTTTATAAACCCAAGCCGCAAGCTCTTCGTTAAACACAAGCGGCGGGACAAAGGCGATTATAAGAGCGATAAAAACTACGCTTGGCGTGTAGTATCTTGCAAATTTAGTGATGAAATTTTCGGTTTTTGATTTTCTGGAGCTTGCGTTTTGAACCAGATCAAGTATCTTTGAAACCGTTGATTCGGCAAAAATTTTACTTACCCTTATCGTTACCAGTGCGCTTTTGTTTATATAGCCGCTTAGTGCGCTTTGCCCTACGCCGATCTCTTTTGGCAAAGATTCTCCTGTTAGCGCGGAGGTGTCAAAGGTCGAAAATCCCTCTACGATCTCGCCGTCAAGAGGCACTTTTTCGCCCGGTTTTACGACGATGAGATCTCCTATCTGAACCTTTTGTGGCGAGACTTTTTGCACCTGTGCACCGAGTTTTAAATTTGCAAATTCAGGCCTTATGTCCATTAGCGAGGCGATTGATTTGCGAGATTTATTTACAGCCGTTTCTTGAAACAGCTCGCCTATCCTGTAAAAAAGCATAACCGCAACAGCTTCGGAGTACTCGCCTATAGCAAAAGCCCCGATCGTAGCTATACTCATAAGGAAATTTTCATCAAATACACGTCCTTTTATGATGTTTCTAGAGGCATTTACCACAACTCCTCCGCCTATTATCAGGTAACTTATGAAAAGCAGGGCAAATTTAAGCCCATGATCGATAGGTGCGGCAAGAGCGAAGGCAAATATCACCGACCCCACCGCTATTTTAAGGGCTATGAGTTTTGTTTTGGTATTTTCTTGCAGGCTTTTATGCGAATTTAAATTCGCCTTTTTCTCACTTACTAGCACGCCGTCTTCTATGCTGTCAACGAGAGCTTGAATTTCTTTGATAAACTCATTTGTCTTTATTTTTTTGTCGCTTGTTATTGAAATTTTTTGCCCCAAAAAGTCTAAATTCGCCTCTTTGATACCGTGCATTTTTGCTATTTTCGCTTCGATCTTCGCAGCGCAATTAGCGCAAGTTAAATTTTCAAGCGATAGAGTTATCTTGGTGCTCATTTTATCTCTCCATGATGTGTGTAAGCCCTTGTTCGATGATGCTTTTTACGTGTTCGTCATCAAGCGAATAATAAACCACCTTACCTTGCTTTTTGTGTTTAACTAACCTTCCTTGCTTAAGCACTCTAAGTTGATGCGAGATGGCCGAGTGGCTCATGCCAAAAAGTGCCGCGATATCGCAGACACACATTTGCGATTTGGATAGTGCGCTTAAAATTTTTATCCTCGTCGTGTCGCCTAAAATTTTAAAAAAATCGCCAAGATCGTATAGGATTTCTTCGCTTTTCAGCTCGTTTTTTACTTTTTCTATCACATCTTGATGTATGATCGTGCTTTCACAAACCGCTTGTAAATCGTTATTTTGTATATTTTCTTGCATCTTTTTTGCCTTTATATATGAACAATTATTCATTTGAGCAAGTATATAATTTTAAAAATAGTTTGTCAAGGATGAAATTTGCTGAAATTAAAAGCCAAATTTGATTTATTAACCCGCACGGATTTTTAGCGATTAGGCTTATTTATCGTGCGAGTTTAAAAGTGTAAAATTTAGACTAGCGAGGCTTGGTTGCGAGCTTTTTTATTCTGATTAGATCGTATTTTAGGATTATAAAGCCAAGTGCGACCATGAAAATATCTTTTAGTATGAAGCCATCTGGCTTGCCAAGTTGTGGCATAAGGCTAAGTGTGGTAAAACCCGTCATGATAACGATAAGTGAACCTAAAACTCCGGCTTTTGGCTTTTTATATCCAACCGCAAGTGCGATATATCCGATACTTTCAACAACTCCTAGAAAATAGCTTGCTCCGTGAAAGCCGAAAATAGTATAGAGAAAATTTAGCCAAGTGCCAGAGATGATCGGCTTTAAAAGCTCTACTTCAAACTCAAACCATTTGTAGTTGCCAAATAAAAACAGCACTAAGATGAGCGCAAATCTTGCGAATTTGATCTCGAATTCCGAATTTATAAATTTATGAATTAGATTTTGCATGTTTGTCCTATTTTTTAAAATTTGCAAAATTGTAATAAAAGAAGTGTTATGTAGTGTGAAATTTGAGATTTAGCCGAGAAAATCGGCTAAATTTAGTAGCGAATTTTGTTGGTTTTTAAAAAATCCCTTAGATCTTCGTATTCGCTGTTTTCAAAGTAGCGCCATTTGCCGGGCTTTAGCATGCCAAGATCAACTCGGCCGAAACTCACTCGCTTTAGATCCATGACTTCAAGGTCGAAATATCCAAAAAACCTTCTTAGTTCACGGTTTTTGCCCTCGTTTATTATAACCTTTAGCTTTGTGTATCCACCACTTGAGCCAAAAATTTTATATGCTAGAAAAGGCTTAAATTCCATTGATTTGATCTCGGTTTTAGCATGCGCGCCTTTGGTTGCGTCTGCGGCGAAAAAGCCCTCTTGCATCGCGGTTATCACCTCCTGCCCTACTTCACCTTTCACTTTTAGATAGTACATTCTTTCTATGTCGCTTTCCATGAGCGCAGTTGCGATTGCAGGTGCGTCAGTTAGCAACAAAAGCCCTTCGCTCGCATAATCAAGCCTGCCAACGCTTACAAATTTAGCAAAATTTCGCGGCAAGCTATCATATATCGTCTTTCGTCCGCGATCATCTTTTTTGCTAACGAGCTCGCCCTTTTGTTTGTGATAGATGATCACTGTAAAATCCTTTTTAAGCTTCACCAGGCGACCGTTTATCTTAACTTTATCTTCATCGCTAACGCTTGTGGCAAGCTCGCTAACAACTCGGTTATTTACGCTAACTTTGCCGTTTTTGATGAGCTCGTCAGCCTCTCGGCGTGAGTAGCTTGTGTTGTGCGAGATAAATTTATTTAGTCTCATTTTTGAATTTTCCATCATAGCCCCAAGCTCGATAAATCGTGTATGTGTAGCACTCCGATTGGTCTTTCGCTCTCGTCAAGCACTACTAAAATTTGGATCTTATACTCTTCAATCAGCCTTAGCGAATCTATCGCTAACATCTCTTTGTTTGTTAGTGTTTTTGGCGTTTTAGTTGCGTAAGTTATCGCTTTTTCGTTGATGTCAAAGCTCTCGCTCATGAGCGCTCTACGCAAGTCCCCGTCGCTTAAAACGGCTTTTAATTTGCCCTCGCCATCAACCAGTAGTACATTGCCAAGCTTGCCGTGAGTCATAGCATCAATCGCGGTTTTTAAACTAACATTATCTTTTATAATCGGTAAATTTTGCGTTTTCATCACGTCTTTGACCTTGACAAATAGCCTTTTGCCAAGGCTTCCGCCCGGGTGGAAATTTGCAAAATCCTCTTGCTTAAATTCTCTTTTTCTCATCAGGCAAACCGCAAGCGCGTCGCCAAGTGCTAAGGTTAGCGTGGTTGATGTTGTCGGAGCGATATTTAGCGGGCAGGCCTCTTTGATGATGTCTAAATTTAAAAGCGCATCGCTAAATTTGCCAAGGCTACTTTCCTTGCTCTTTGCCATGCCGATTATCTTGATACCAAATCGCTTGATATGCGGCAAAATTCGCACGAGCTCATCACTCTCGCCGCTAAAGCTTATCGCCAAAACAACGTCGTTTTCATCTATCATGCCAAGGTCGCCGTGCATCGCTTCGGTCGGGTGTATAAAAAAGCTTGGCGTGCCCGTACTTGCAAGCGTGGCAGCGATCTTAGCGCCTATATGGCCGCTCTTGCCGACTCCCGTTACGATAACCTTGCCTTTGGCGTTATACATCAAATTTACCGCCTCATCTATCTCGCTTCCAAGCTTGTTAGCCTGACGAATGAGCTCGGCGGCCTCTTCTTTTAGCACTTCGCTTGCTATTTGTATCATATCTTCCATTTTAAACCTTACATCAAATAAATTATCGGAACGATAGTCGGGTATTTTTTCACTTTTCTAAATATATGTTTTCTTATTACTTGGCGCACTTGGCTTTCAAGCATGCGACTGTCTTTTAGCAGCTCCTCTTTTACGTTGCTTAAAAACTGAACGAGCACCTCTTCCATCTCTTTGCTAAATTCCCCGTCTTGCTTGTCTGCAACAAGACCGTAGCTAACTACGCGCGGTTTGTTTATGAGCTTTTGGCTGTGGCGTGAAATTTGAGCGATGATCATGACTACGCCCGCTTCCGCTAAATTTTGACGGTCGATAACGACATCGTCTGAAATTTGCTTGTTGATTTGATTATCTATAAAGACTTTACCGGTCTTAACGGTTTTTGCTCGTTTCATGTATTTTTGGCAAATTTCAACCTGATCGCCATCACTCATAAGATATATGTTTCTTTCGTCCACTCCGCAGCTTATGGCTGTCTCTTTGTGCTTTGCGATGTGGTTGTATTCGCCGTGAACCGGAAGGAAAAATTTAGGCTTCGTTAGTCGGATCATGAGCTTTTGTTCCTCTTGTGCGGCGTGTCCGCTTACGTGAATTTCGCTAAAATCCTGATACGCTACGCTTGCGCCTGATTTTATTAAGAAATTTAGCACCGTCGATACGCTTCCTTCATTTCCCGGGATTGCTTTAGAGCTTATTATGATCTGATCGGTCGGCTTGATTTTTATATATTTATGCTCATCGGTCGCCATGCGATATAGCGCGCTCATCGTTTCGCCTTGGCTGCCAGTGGTTACGATTAGCACCTCGTTGTCTTTGTATTTGCCTACTTCATTTGCATCTATGAAAATTTTCTTATCAAGCTTTACGTAGCCTAGCTCCATTGCGGTGTATAAGTTTCGCTCCATGCTTCTGCCGATGACGCAGACTTTGCGGTTATATTTAAGCCCCCACTCGATAGCCTGATATACGCGGTGAATGTTTGAGCTAAATGTACTCATTATCACGCGCCCTTTGGATTTGGCAAATATCGCGTCAAAGGTCTTTCCTACGCTGCTTTCGCTCTTTGTGATACCTTCTCTATAGCTGTTTGTGCTATCACTCATCAAGCACAGCACACCTCGCTCGCCGTAGTATGCGATACGTCCTAAGTCGGTCGGATAGCCGTCTATGGGCGTGTGATCTATCTTAAAGTCGCCCGTGTGCAAGATCGTGCCCGCCTTTGTCGTAATGGCAAGTGCGGATGAATCGATAATCGAGTGAGTTATATGTATCCACTCCACTTCAAAATCACCGATCAGATAAGGCTTTCGCTTTTCAACCGAGCGAAATAGCGAACGCTCCTGTTTTAGCCCATGCTCTTCAAATTTATTATTTATCATTCCAAGCGGAAGGGGCGTGGCGTAGATAGGGAATTTAAACTCTTTGTAAAAATACGGCACCGCACCGATGTGATCTTCGTGAGCATGAGTTATGATAACGCCTTTTATCTTGTCTTTTATCTTTCGCACGTAGTCAAAATCAGGTATAAGTATATCAACTCCGTGCATGCTCTCGCTTGGGAAGCTCATGCCGATATCTACGATTATCGCGCTTGTTTCGGTCTCAAATACCGTCATATTTCCGCCGATCTCGCCAAGTCCGCCAAGAGGAGTTACACGGACTTTGTGATCGCTTGAATTTAGATATTTTAGCGGTTCAAGGCGAAGCTCATGAGTGGCTTTGTTCGCCTCTATCGCGCTTGCGATGTCTTGTTGCCATTGCTCGTTGCCGTTTAGTTTGGCCGGCAAATTTTTTTTCGGTTTTTTACTCTTTTTTGGCTTTTGTGCATCATCGTTTGAGCCGTTTTGGTTATTGTGCTGAGCGCTGGTATTTTTATTTTCAGCGTTTTTCTTGCCGTTTTTTGAATTGTTTTGAGAATTTTGTCCGCCATTTTGAGAATTTTGTTTTTTGTGCTGCTTTGAGTTGGCTTTTTTGCCGTTTTGTTTAGCGGAGCTTTCGTGGCTTTTATTTTGCGTTTCGCCGTCAAAAGAGGTCGCAAAAAAATTATCTATAACGTTATTGCTCGCTTTTTGTTCGGCACTTATTTCTGCATTGTTTTCGCCTTGATTATTTTTGTTTTTCGGGCGAAATCTTCGCTTTTTATTGCTCTTTCCTTTGGAGACTACAACTTTGTCTTCGTTCATCTTTTACCTTTAATTTTTCAAATATTTTTAGATAAAGATTGACATCGATCTCGTGAGGACGTAAATTTTGGCTCAAATTTAGCTCGCCGTAAATTTCAGCCAGCAAGCATTTATCGAAATTTGCCGATAAATTTTTACTAAGCGTCTTTCTCGGTGCGCTAAAAGCGGTTTTTAGAAATTTTTTAAATTTTTCATACTCGAATTCGGTATTAAAAACAGCATTTTCGCCTATCAAATTTTTGCTTTTTTGGATCTTTATAACAGATGAGGTTACCTTTGGAGGCGGGTTAAAACACTCGCTTGGCACGTCAAAAAGTAGCTCGCAGCCACCTTGAAGCGAAGCTAAAATCGCCAGTGCGCTAAATTCGCTCTCACCGCCTTTGGCGCTAAATTTGACCGCGACCTCTTTTTGTATCATCACAACAAGCCCGCGACATCTCTCATCTTCGATAGCGTTTAAAATCATCTTGGTGGCGACGTAGTAGGGCAAATTTGCCGTTAAAAAGTAGTCTGTCTCACTCAAACCGCTTTCGTCCCACCGACTTAACGCATCTACGCAAAAAAGTCTTAATCGTCCGTCTTTGATCTCTTTTGCAAACTTTTTTTCAAGCAGTTCGTAAAGCTCGCTATCTATCTCGTAGCTCGTAACCGAATCTGAAATTTGCAAAATTTTTGACGTCAAATCACCTAAGCCAGGCCCAATTTCTACTATATTTTGCATATCTTTGGGAATCGATTGGATGATTTTGTTCAGCACATTTTGATCGTGTAAAAAATTTTGTCCAAAATGTTTCTTTGCCTTGATCATTTGGCAAATTTATCCAAACTTTGCTTATAAAAAGTTTATTTGATCAATATTCAATATTGAACAGAGATAAGTCGTGATAGATGTAAATAGTCATAAATCTATAAATACAGTTAAAATTCAAAGAATAAATTTGAGCCAAAAGGCCCAAATTTATTCAGAAACTTTGAGTGCTCCACCGGCTCCTAATCCACCTTTAACGCTTTGAGCTTTGTAATTTCTAACGGCTTCGATTAGGTTGTTCATTGAATCGGTAAATGCGGCTACTATGACTTTGCCTTCAGGAGTTTTGGAGTATGCTCCAAGTGTGCCACCCGCAGAGCCGCCAAATAGTCCGCCAAGTCCTGCAAAGTCCATATTACTCGCACTTCCTTCAGCTGCAGCTAATTGCACACCTGAGCGATTTTCTATAAGTGTTAGCACAGTTGCGGCCTCACTTGTTTTAAAACCGCCACCTATGGCACCGGCAACATTTCCAAATAATGCACCAACAATAGAGCCAATACCGCCAGTATCTCGAGCATTAAATATAATAGAAGGCGTTAATGTGTAGTCGGCTGCTACCATTTGACCTTTTTTGAAATTTGACTTAGCTCTAAGTTCGCCGGACTTCATTAAGGCGCGCTCTTCCATCATTTGGTTGAATGCTTTGCCGCGTTCAACGACAACAAAGCAATTTGATTGTTGTGCAAGAAGCCTTATGACAGGTATTGTAGAAGGAAGCCTATAGTCTCTGCTTAAAATACTATACCAATCCGAATCTCTATCCTCATAAATTACAACCGTTCCAAGTGATTTATCACATCTTTGAAGTTTTGCATTTGCGTTTTGAGCATTCTCGCCACCTGCAGAGCCTGTAGCGGCGGTTTTTGCACTGCTTGAACCCATATTCATAGACGATAAACAGCCCGTAAGTATTAAAGGCAATGATAATATAGCAACTTTTGCTAACTTGTTTGTGAAATGTTTAAGCATTATTTACTCCTTGATGTTTTTGAGATTTTAATATACCTATTCTAAAATTTTACTTTAACTTAACGATTTTTACTGTAGAATTTTTATAAATTATATAAGGAGATGGTCATGAAAAAAATTGCTTTATTGATTTTTGGTGTAATTTGTTTTATGAATTTATATGCTTATGATAATTCAAGAGAAACTTTGATAATCATTCCAAAAAATAAATCAAATTTAGATACAATTTTAATCATCCAAGACCCCTTTGAAAAAAAATCCAGATCAGACTATAGAAACGAGATAATGAAGCAGTATATGAGAGAAAACGGTATAAGACAAGAAAGTGGTCATCATTATAAGGATAACTACAACTATGACTACGATAGAAGATATTATGACAATAAGCACTATAATTACGACCAAGAATATAACTATAAATACGATTATAATAGAAAGCGAGAGCCTGAGATTGAAATTGGCATTCGTCTAAGATAAATTTACTATATTTATTAAAGTAGCAGTGATGATTTTTAAATGAAAATCGGTGATTCTTGCTTCTATATCAAATTTATAAAATTTTAATACTGCTAGTTTTTGTAACTATTAAATTTTAATGATTGTAATTCTTTCTTAATAGTTGTCGAATAAAACCCAAAGGTAGTTTTGCTAAATTTGTTTAAACAGAAATAGAGTAAATTTTACTACTTGTTTTTATTTTTGGCTAAAATTTCAGTTAAAATTTTATATGAATTTTGGCATATTTTATGATAATAACTCTTAAGATTCTTCTTATAAATAATGTAATAGAATTTTCAGTAATATTTTATATAAGGCTTTTTATGAATGCTATCGAAGTAAAGAACGTCACGCATTTTTACGGCAAAAAGCTGATTTACGAAAATTTGAGTTTTAACGTAAAGCAGGGCAGCGTATTTGGGATTTTGGGTAGAAACGGCGTGGGTAAGAGCACGCTTATAAATATCCTAATGGGCTACATCCGTCCAAAAAGCGGCGAGTGCAGGGTGCTTGGCAAAAATAGCTTCAGCCTTGACAGCGAAGCCAAGCGCGATATCGCCTTGCTATTTGAGGGATTTACGAGCTTTGATCATCTAAGTATCGCGCAGTATGAGGAGTTTTTATCCGCTTTTTATCCGCGCTGGGACAGCAAAATTTATAACGATTTGGCAAAGCTTTTAAAACTTAGCAAGGATCAAAAGCTAAATTCCATGTCCTTTGGGCAAAAGTCCCAAGTTATCCTTGCTTCGCTGTTTGCACAAGATGCCAAAGTGCTTATATTTGATGATTATTCTATGGGGCTTGATGCGGGATATAGGCGGCTTTTTGGCGATTATCTCAAGGACTATCTTGACGGCAAGGATAAGACAGTGATCGTCACAAGTCACGTAATGAGCGATCTTGAAAATTTGATTGATGAGTTTTTGATTGTCGAGCGAGGAGGGCGAATTTTTCAAAGCAAGATGAGTGAATTTATGCAGGATTTTAAGGTTTATAAACTACTGAAAGAATTTGATGCAAGCGGAAAAAATTTTAAAAATATAGATGAATTTAAACATCATAAAATGGCTTACGGATTTGTAGATATCGACGGTTTTGAGGCGCAAAATGCAAGTTTTGAGGATAAATTTTTAGGCTTTGTAGGCAGATACGAGTAGGGAGGATGAAGTGAGGTCGATATTTTTAAAAGAAATTACAAGACTCGGGCTGTTTTTTGGATTTTTGATTTTGGTTTTAGCTCTGTTTTTTGCTTGGTTTAGCTTTGATCTTAGCTACAAATTCGGAGCCATTCATCCAGAATCAGTCATCTGGTACGGCTATGTGTTTTTTGATAACGAGCCCGAATTTGTAACTTTTGCGGCTATTGCGGCAAGCTTTGTCTGTGTGGCTTTGGCGCAGTTTTTACCGCAACGAAACCGTATAAAATGCCTGCTTCATCTGCCTGTGTCAAGCTTTCAAATTTTGATTTGGCACTATATTTTTGCCGCCTTGTTTTTTGTGGTTATTTGGGCTGTTTTTGGCGCTTGGCTTGTGTTTTTGGCAAGCAAATTTTATCCTATCGTCATCACAAAAGAGATTTTTATAAATTGGTGTTATTTTTGCTTAAGTTCGGCAGTTTTTTATATATTTACAAGTTCGGCGTTAATTGATAAAAAAAGCCTTAGAGCGGCTATCTCAAGCGTTATTTTTGTCATAATCTGCTTTGCGGTTGCGTTTTATTTTAAGAGTTTTATCCTTATTTTTATTTTACTTTTGCTGTCCGTTTTGCTCGGGTTTAACGCTCTCATATCTCACAAGGAAACCTCGATAAATTTAGCCTTTTTGTCGTTGATTTACGCAGGAATTTTAGCCATAGCGGGATTTGGCGGATATAAATTTTACGAGCAGAAATTCGCAAACAAATCCGAAAGGTATTATATATTTTACTCGCCGAGCCTGAAAGAATTTGTATTTCAAGAGAATTTGGGTGGGCATTATTTCGCCTATAGAAGCGCTAGCGGAAAGGTTTTTAAAAACGAAACGGAGTATAAAAACGAGCTTGCCTTTAACTACTATATGGACTTAAAACAGCAAGGCAAAATGCCGATTAAAATCGGCGATGAGGTATTTAGCGAGGCTGATATAAGGCAGGCTAGAATGTCGATGACTTACGCACCAAAGGACGCGGTGCCGATTGAAATTCCGCTCTATCCGCTCTTTAATCCCGATCCTAAAATTTCAGCCATACCTTTTAGCGATGATATGATTTATTTTGATAAGGATAAATTTCGCATTTTTCATCATGACGGTGACGAGGAGAGCGAATTTAGCCAAATTTTAAATAAAGATGCTAAAAATTTGGGCGTAAAATTTCCGATTCAGGCTGTTTTTGGAAGATTTACTAACCTAAAGCCTTTTGATGCGGGAGTGTTTTTTAAGGATAACTCGGGCGAGTTTTTTAATATCAAAATTTATGATAACAATGTAAGTTTTGAAGCGGTTAAGAGCCTTAAAAATTTTGAGTATCTGCATATAAACGAGAGTAAAAATAGCGAATTTATGGGGCTTGCATTTAATGAAGGCAAGATTTATCTGTTTAGCAAAGAATATGAGCTAAAAGAGCTTGAAACGACCAAATTTGACCCTTCTGCAATGCGTCTTAGAGTAAGCTTTGATCCGAAATTTTTGCAAGTGAGATTTGATGACGGCAAGGACTACCGTGCGTTTGTTTTTGATAAGGATAACTTTAAGAAAATTGATGAAATTCATCTTAAAGCGCCTTAAATTTGAGCCGTTTTAAAAATGCTTAGTAATTGTAAAATTTGGCTAAAATAAAGCCACGAAACTTTTATCCAAGGAGAGAGTTATGAAGAAATTTGGTCTTGCAGTTTGCTTTGTCGCGCTATCTTTTGGCGCTTTAAACGCTCACCCGCTCATCCCTGAGACCGATAGGAGCGTGCAGGTCTATAAAAGAGACGCGCTAGTTCCTTGGAACCGTGAAAATGCAGGCGGAGGCATGGGGCCTTTGCTTGGGGATTTTGCGTATAACCGCCATCAGACAGGTGATCAAGACGCTTTTAGAGAGATAGGATGGTTAACCTTGCCAAAGGGCGCTTCCATAGGGCTTCATAAACATATCGATAACGAGGATGTCTATATCATCATTTCGGGCAAAGGGGTGTTTACGGACTCTCACGGCAAGCAGACCGAAGTGAGTGCAGGTGACGTAACTATCGCTCGTCCCGGACAAAGCCATGCTTTAGCAAATACGGGCGAAGAGCCGCTTGTGTTTATAAATGTGGTCGCAAAAACGCAAATTCTGGATAAAAAATAAAATTTTTAGAGCAAGTTTTTAAATTTGGCTTGCTCTTATCTGCTTTTTCTTGCTTTGATCTTCTGGCGGTTATTAAGTAAATTTTTGATAAAATCGGCAAAAATCACTTAAAGGGTAAGCCGTGAATAAATTTGCCAAACGCATAATCCCATGCCTTGACGTTAAAGACGGTCGTGTCGTAAAGGGCGTAAATTTCATAGGTCTTATAGATGCCGGAGATCCTGTGGAGATAGCCAAAAGATACAACGAAGAGGGTGCCGATGAACTAACGTTTCTTGACATCACGGCGACTTACTTGGGGCGAGACACCATCGTGGACGTGGTAGAAAAAGTGGCTCGCGAGCTTTTTATCCCGCTAACGGTAGGCGGAGGTATCAAGACTCTTGATGATATTTCACGGCTTTTAAACGTGGGGTGCGATAAGATAAGTCTAAACTCGGCAGCCATCCATAATCCGAATTTGATAGACGAAGCTGCGAAGAAATTCGGCTCTCAGTGCGTCGTAGTAGCCATTGACGCGAAGAGTTTCGATGAAGATTATCACGTCTTTATAAACGGCGGCAGGATAGATACGGGCAAGGACGCTCTTGCTTGGGCGAAAGAGGCTAAAGATCGTGGCGCAGGTGAAATTTTACTAACCACGATGGATAAAGACGGCACTAAAAGCGGTTATGATTTGCGTATTACTAAGCTTTTTAGCGAGCTTGGCATACCTGTAATAGCAAGTGGCGGAGCGGGCAATATGCAGCATTTTAAAGAGGCGTTTTTGTCAGGTGCCGATGCTTGTTTAGCCGCTTCGATTTTTCACTTTAGGGAAGTAGAAATAAAAAAACTTAAAGAGTATCTGCGTGAAAACGGGATTGAAGTTAGGTTGTGATGGCTAAAATTGATTTTTGTGGATTTGATTTTATGAATTTGAATTTTTCAAGCTTTAGTCTTGAGGGACTTAAAAAATGATAATTTCTGCCGGTCAAAATGAAATTTTTGATTTTGCTTTGCCGATGGGAGTAGGACTTGTCGATATGAGCATAAATTTGACGAAATTTTTATGTGAAAATCAGCGGAATTTGCCTGATGAGATTTTATTTGTAGGTTCGGCAGGCATTTATAAAGATGGAGAAATCTTTGGAATTTATGAGAGTGCGGCTGGTGCAAACATCGAAATTTCAAGCTTGGAAGATAAAAGCTATACTCCATGTAAGAAAGAAATTTCATCAATACAAATTTGTGACAAAAATTTAAACACCAAAGTTTCACATGAAACTATCAGAGTAAATTCTTCAAACTTTATCACAACTGATGAAAATTTGGCATATAGACTCGCTGAGCTTGGCTATGCTTTGGAAAATATGGAATTTTTTGCAGTTTTAAAAGTTGCGACAAAATTTAAAATTCCCGTCAGAGGTATCTTTGTGGCGACAAATTTTTGCAATCAAAATGCACACGAGGATTTTGTAAAAAATCACCAAAAGGCCAAAGAGATACTTATAAATTCACTTAAAGAGAGAAATTTGATATGAAAAATCTGCTTGACTATACACTTGATGAGCTTGAGAGTGAATTTAGCCCCAAATTTCGTGCCAAACAAATTTATGAGTGGATTTATAAGAAAAATGCAAATTCGTTTGATGAGATGTTAAATTTGCCTAAAGCTATGCGAGAGCAGCTTAGAGGAGAGTTTTATTTCGATCCACTTAAATGTGTAAAAGCCGAACAGAGCAGTGACGGTTCTATAAAATATCTTTTTGAACTAAAAGACGGATACCGAATCGAAAGTGTTCTTTTGCCCATGAAAGAGGAGCAAAGCGATGAAGACGGCAAGCTAACACGGCATGCTCGCTATACTATATGTGTTAGTTCGCAGGTTGGCTGTAGAATGGGATGTTCGTTTTGTCTGACCGCTAAAGGCGGACTAACGCGCAATCTAACGCCCGGAGAGATCGTAGGTCAAATTTTGTGGATAAAAAAAGCTAACAATATACCTTATGAGAGGCGAATAAATATCGTTTATATGGGCATGGGCGAACCTCTTGATAATCTTACTAACGTTAGTAAAGCGATAAAAATTCTTATGGAAAATGACGGACTTGCTATAGGTTCAAGACGTCAGACCGTTTCAACCAGTGGGCTTGGCTCACAGATAAAAAAGCTTGGAGAGATGGATTTGGGTGTGTTGTTAGCTATATCGCTGCATGCCGTTACCGACGAGCTTAGAACGAAACTAATGCCTATAAATAAGGCTTACAATATCGAATCAGTTATGCAGGCTGTTAGAGAATTTCCTATCGATATGCGCAAACGGGTTATGTTTGAGTATCTTGTTATTAAGGATATGAATGACAGTATTAAGGATGCTAAAAAGCTTGTCAAACTACTTCACGGCATCAAAGCAAAGGTAAATTTGATATATTTTAATCCCCACGAAGGAAGTTTGTATAAACGACCAGAGCTTGAGGATATGCTTAAATTTCAAGAGTATCTTAGGGATCATGGCGTAACTTGTACTATTCGCCAAAGCAAAGGGCTTGATATTTCTGCTGCTTGCGGACAACTCAAAGAGAGGAATGAGAGCATATGACGGCTCTTGATATAGCTCAGATTATTTTTATCTCTATCGTTGTTTTTTTAGGACTTTCTCTTATGGTAAAAGTTATGTTTTTTGAGGATGGGGATCAGAAATAATACTAACTTTTAATTTTGTTAGTTAAATTTCACTAACAAAATTTAGCTTTTTACTAAGCTCGGTGAGCAAATTTTTCTTTTGCAAGCCTATAAAATTCTCTTTTTGCATCAAATTTTGTATTTATATCATAAATTTGATCTTCTAACTCAAATGAAATTCTATCCGCATGAAGTAAAAGCCTGGAAGCGCCTGTTAAATTTATGCGCTCGATCTCACTTATATCTTTATCTAAAATTTTGATTATCTGCTCTTTTTGTAATCCGTAAAGCGGTTCACCTAAAATTTTTCGTTCTACGTGAAACAAATGCAAGCGAATTTGGTGTTGCCTTCCCGTAAGCGGAATGGCTCTAATAAAAGTCGCGTCAATATCTTCAAAGTATTCTAGCGGTGAAATTTCGGTGATCGCCTCTTTACCATTATCGCAAATTTGCATTCTCATCTTTACGTCGTCGTAATCGTTTGCTAGATCCATCTTGGCATTTATGGTTAAATTTGTAGAAATTTTGCCTGCAACCATCGCGACATAACTTTTTGCAACTTTTCTATTCTCAAAGAGCTTTTTTAATTGAATTTGCGAAATTTTATCTCGCGCTACTACGATTAACCCGCTCGTCTCGAAATCCAAGCGATGTGCCACACTTGCCTCACGCCCGTATAAGTGCCAAATTTCATCATTGAGCGAGTATTCGCAGTTTCTGCCGTTTGGGTGGCTTAAAACTCCGCTTGGTTTGTCAAAAACCGCAAATTTATCGCACTCAAATATCGGCTTTAGTCCGCGCGGGTTAGTTTCGTAGTCAATCAGGCAAATTTCACCGCTTAAAATAGCGTTTTTTTCATTCACTACTATTTCGTTACAAATTAACCTTCCTTTATCGATAAGCCGTTGAGCCTCTCTCATAGAAAAGCCCGAATTTGTCAAAATTTCATAGGCTTTTTGCTTGTTGGCGCGTGCGATAAATCTATTAACGTATGGCAAATTTAACTCTTTAATTTAAATTTTACTAAATAACCAAATATGAAATTTAAGTTCAAATTTAGCCGTTTATAACCTGTCTTTCAGAGCAGTTTTTGTATAATTTTTTTCTTAAAAAATTATACAAAAATATTCATAAAAGGCTAATTATGGTAGAACGATACTCTCGCAAAGAGATGGCTGATAAGTGGAGTATGCAGGCTAAGTATGACGCTTGGCTAAAGGTCGAGATAGCAGCGGTCAAGGCTTGGAACAAGCTTGGGTTCATAAGCGATGAGGATTGTGAAAAGATAGCTAAAAACGCAAAATTTGACATCGCTAGAATAGACGAGATAGAAAAGACCACCAAGCATGACGTTATAGCATTTTTAACTAGTGTTAGCGAGAGTTTAGGAGATGAGAGTCGTTTTGTGCATTACGGCATGACAAGTAGTGATTGTATCGATACGGCTGTTGCTTTGCAGGTAAGAGATAGCCTAGAGCTTATCATAAAAGATGTTGAGAATTTGATGAGTGCCATCAAAAAACGTGCTTATGAGCATAAACATACATTGATGGTCGGCAGAAGCCACGGAATTCACGGCGAGCCGATCACATTCGGGCTTGTGCTTGCGATCTGGTATGACGAGATAAAAAGAGGTCTTGAACTTATAAAAAATGCAAAAGAGGTCATAAGCTACGGTAAAATTTCAGGCGCAATGGGAAATTTCGCTCACGCTCCGCTTGAGCTTGAAGAATTTACTTGCGCCGAGCTTGGATTAAGCTGCGCGCCCGCAAGCAATCAAGTTATCCAACGCGACCGCTATGCTCACGTTGTAAACGCCATCGCAATCCTTGCTTCAAGCTGCGAAAAGATAGCCGTAGCCGTTCGCCACTATCAGCGCACGGAAGTTTATGAGTGCGAGGAGTATTTTAGTGCTGGACAAAAGGGCTCAAGCGCCATGCCGCACAAGCGAAATCCGGTTCTAAGCGAAAATATCACCGGTCTTTGCCGAGTTCTTAGAGGCTACATTATGCCTATGCTTGAAAACGTAGCGCTTTGGCACGAGCGTGATATCAGCCACAGCTCTGTTGAGAGATTTGTACTGCCTGACGCATTTATAACGGCTGATTTTATGCTGGTTCGCCTTACAAATTTGATAGAAAATTTAGTCGCTTATCCTGAAAATATGATGAAAAATTTAAATCTAACGGGTGGGCTTGTCTTTTCTCAACGCGTGCTTTTAGAGCTTCCAAAGCGCGGAATTTCACGCGAAGATGCGTATAAGATCGTGCAAAGAAACGCGATGAAAGTTTGGGCTGATCTGCAGCAAAACAAGCCTGCGATAAATGAAAAAGGTGAGAGCTTGTATCTGCAGAATTTGCTAAATGACGAGGATTTAAACAAAGCGCTTAGCGAGGATGAGATAAAGGCTTGTTTTGAGTATAGCTACTATACGAAAAATGTTGATAAAATTTTTGCAAGAGTGTTTAAATAATAATTTTGGCGGCTCAAACTGGACTTAATGTCTGGTTTGAGCTTTTTTATTTTAATTAAACTTCTTGCGGATGGATAACTTAAATTTAATAACAAACAGAACAAAAAGATAAGGAAGTAAGTGAAAGTCATAAAACGTAACGGAAGAGCTGAAGAGCTTGATATAAGTAAGATCAAAAAATACACAGGTGCCGCGGTTGAGGGGCTAGAAAACGTAAATTTAAGCGAGCTTGAGGTCGATGCTAAGATTCAGTTTCGTGACATGATAACGACTGAAGAGATCCAGCAAACACTCATCAAGACTGCCGTGGATAAGATAGATATAGACCGTCCTAACTGGACTTTTGTCGCGGCGCGTCTGTTTTTATACGATCTTTATCATAAGGTTACGGGTTATAACGGCTACAATCATCTGCGCGAATACTTTGAAAAGGGCGAGAAGGCAGGGCGCATTATCCCCGGACTTAAAGAAAAATACGATTTGGATGATCTAAACGCTTACATTAGACCTGAGCGCGACTTGCAGTTTGCCTATCTTGGCATAAAGACGCTTTATGATCGCTATTTGATCAAAGATAGCAAGGGTATGCCTATCGAGCTTCCGCAGCAGATGTTTATGGCTATCGCGATGTTTTTGGCGCAAAACGAGCTTGATTCTCAGGGTTGGGCTAAGAAATTTTACGACCTTATCAGCAAATTTGAAGTTATGCTTGCAACTCCTACTCTTTCAAACGCCCGCACAACTCGCCACCAGCTAAGCAGCTGCTATATCGGAAGCACACCTGATAATATCGAAGGGATTTTTGATAGCTACAAAGAGATGGCGCTTTTAAGCAAATTTGGAGGCGGTATCGGTTGGGATTGGTGCAAGGTACGCGCTATGGGCGGCAGTATTGACGGACATAAAAACGCAGCAGGCGGAATTATACCTTTTCTAAAAGTAACCAACGACATAGCCGTAGCGGTCGATCAGCTTGGCACGAGAAAGGGCGCTATAGCCGTATATGTCGAGCCTTGGCATATGGATGTCGGGGATTTCTTAGACCTTCGCAAAAATTCTGGGGAAGAAAGACGCAGGGCGCATGAGCTATTCCCGTCGCTGTGGATAAATGATCTCTTTATGAAGCGACTTAAGGCAAATGATCGCTGGACGCTATTTGACCCTGCGCAAGTTAGCGATCTGTGCGACTTGTATGGCGAAGAATTTGAAAAGCGTTATGTGGAATATGAAAACGACGAGAGTATCCAGAAAAACACTATTTTAGCCAAAGAGCTTTGGAAGAAAATTCTAACCAGCTACTTTGAGACGGGCATGCCGTTTTTGTGCTTTAAGGATAATGCAAACAGAGCCAATCCAAACGACCACGACGGGCTTATCAGAAGCTCAAATTTATGCACCGAAATTTTCCAAAATACCGAGCCGAATTATTACAAGATCAAAATAACTTTTGATAATGGCGAAGAGATGGTGTTTGATGAGGAAGATGACGTTACTATCGATAGTGGCATAACGAAAAAGGCTAAGAAGCTAAGCGCGCTTGATAGCATAGACAAAAAGCAAATTTTCATCGTTGAGAAAGAAAACGTAGAGGGAAAAACGGCGGTTTGCAACCTGGCAAGCATAAATTTAAGCAAGATAAATTCCAAAGAGGATATCAAGCGAGTAGTGCCGATCGCCGTTAGGATGCTTGATAACGTAATCGATCTAAATTTCTATCCGCACAAAAAAGTAAAACATACGAATTTATCCTCTCGCTCGATTGGACTTGGTGTGATGGGCGAAGCGCAAATGCTCGCGCTTAAAGGCATCAAATGGGGTAGCTACGACCACCTAGCCTTGATAGACAGCATAATGGAAAATATCAGCTACCAAGCTATCTACTCAAGTTCAAATTTAGCCGTTGAAAAGGGTAAATACCCGACCTTTGAAGGCTCAAAATGGAGCAAAGGAATTTTCCCGATAGATGTAGCAAACGAAAACGCAAAAGCTCTCGTAAATCGCGGAGGGCTGTTTGATGAGGATATTTGCGATTGGGATTGGTTGAGGCAGAAGGTTAAAACCGACGGCATGAGAAACGGCTACTTAATGGCTATCGCGCCGACTAGCTCGATATCTATCCTTGTGGGCACCACACAGACGATTGAGCCTGTGTACAAACGCAAGTGGTTTGAGCAAAATTTAAGCGGTATGATACCGACTGTCGTGCCTGATCTAAGCCCTGATACGTGGCAGTTTTACACGCCTGCATATGAGCTTGATCAAAGAGTCTTGGTAAAAGCCGGCGCTATCCGCCAAAAGTGGATAGATCAAGGACAAAGCCTAAATATATTCATGAGCCTTGATAAGGCAAGTGGCGGCTATCTGAACGAAATTTACACGCTTGCTTGGGAGCTTGGACTTAAATCAACCTACTATCTAAGAAGCGAAAGCCCTGATAGCAACAAAGTAAATAATGTAGCCGATCGCTCTATCGAGTGCGAGGGGTGTCAGTAATGAGCCATACTACTATAAAAAAAGAAGAAGTATTTCAGAAGATAGCAGATGCTTCATTGTTTGGCAATTTAAATCTGTTTATTGGAGCTGGGTTTTCAAAAGCTATCTTTGAGAGTGAGATTGGCGGACCGCTAACTTGGATTGAATTATTGCAAAAAACTTGTGATGCATTAGGTGTTAAATTTGACGAAAAAGATAAACAGTACACATCTTGTCCTGAAATTGCATCAAAAATATGCCAAAAGATATGCGGTAGTCAAAAGTCGTTGGAAGAAGCAACAATGGAGTTAAAAGAAAAAATATGCGAATTAACATCTTGGTATCCAAGTGAACAGCAAAGAGATAGATATTCTAATATTCTAAAAAAGCTAAATCCACAATCTATAGTTACAACAAATTATGATTTAATACTAGAAGGGCTATTGCCAAATAATTCACGTTCTTTGGGTCCAAATGATGCTTTGGTGTCTTCAAGGCATCAAGTGCCAATTTTGCACTTACATGGAGTTAGGACAAACCCTAACTCAATAATTATAACCCAAGAAGACTATATTAAACTTTTTAGACCAAATGAGTATAGACTTCATAAATTATCGTTATTATTTAAAGAAACAACAACATTAATCATAGGGTATAGCTTGGGAGATCCTAATGTTTTAACAGCACTTGATTGGTCAAAAAATATATATCAAAATGATAATATTGATGAAACATACTATCCAAATAGTGTAATACAAATAATATACAAAAAAGATAATCCAAATACAAATCCAGAAATAAAAGAAAACGGCATTATTATCTTAGAAAGTAGCTCTATTTTAGATACTTTAAATGAATTGAGTGAATTTATAGAAAAAAATAATAAAACTATTGAGAATAAAAACAAAAAACTAATTAAGTTTAAAAATGTATTAATTAACGCTAATGATAAATTATTGGAAAAATTTATCACAAAGAAAGAAAAAAGAAATTTATATATAGGCAAAGTGCAAAAAAATAGCGAATATTTAATTGAGGAATTTTTAATATTTTTAACAAAAGTATTTGATAAATGCTGGGAAAAAGCTAGGCCAAATGGCGCATTTTATGCGTACAAAGAAATGCTATTAATAGTACTTGATATATTCATAAACATACCTTTTAATAAAATGTCGCCAGCGCTATTTGAAAGCATTGCTTATCAATTTGGTAGAGCATCTTCTTATATAGGAAATAGTTTAGGGCAAAGCTATGCCGCATATGGTGCTTGGAATGATTATAAAAATAATATACCAGAACAAACGAAAAAAGAATTAAAGTTATATTTTAAACATAGCGTATATTCATCTTCGGCAATACATTTATTGGAATAAATTGGATGCCAACAGCCTATATAATATCAAATAAAATTTAGTTGTAATTTATTTTCATGCGTATGTACAAATTCTTGATAATTTTACCAGCTTAAATTAATTATTGTGCTATGATGATTAAGCCTACCCATAAACCCTCTTTAGGTTTACCAAATTTACACTCAAATTTAAAAGCATAAAATCAGCCATCACGAGTCTTGCCATCGCGGTTGCAACGACGCTTCCACGGATACCGATACACGGATCGTGTCTGCCGCGAAGCTCGCAGATCGCATTTTCGCCGTGGATATTTTGTGTTTGTTGAGCAAGAAATATCGAAGGAGTCGGCTTAAAATGCGTAGTTATTAAAATTTCAGCCCCCGTGCTCATGCCTCCAAGTATTCCGCCTGCGTGATTTGAGAGAAAGCCCGCTTCATTCATGCAGTCGTTATTCTCGCTTCCTAGCATTGCGCTTGCTTCTACACCTTCGCCGATTTCTACTGCTTTTACTCCGTTTATGCTCATCATCGCAGCAGCAAGTCTTGCGTCAAGCTTGTCGTATAACCCTTCGCCAAGCCCGGCAGGAGCGTTTAAAATTCTCGTTATGACGCTAGCCCCCACGCTGTCGTGAGCTTGTTTAGCTTTTAAAATCTCATCCATCATCAAATTTTCTTTATCAAGTGCGAAAATTTCAGAATTCCCCGCTGCGTCAAAGTCAAATTTTTGCGCTTTTACGGTTCCTACTCCGCTTACGCCGCTCTCTACTTTCACACCAAATTCATTTAATAAAATTTGAGCAAACGCTCCGCCCGCCACTCGCACGGCAGTTTCTCTTGCAGAGCTTCGTCCGCCGCCTCTGTGGTCGCGAATTGCGTATTTTTTAAAGTATGTATAATCAGCATGTCCAGGGCGAAAAATTTCACGCAAATTCTCATAATCTTTTGATTTTTGATTTTCGTTGTAGATGACAAATCCAATCGGCGTACCCGTGCTAACGCCTTCAAAAATCCCGCTTAAAATTTCTATCTTATCCCCTTCGCGCCTTGCGGTGGCGAATTTTGACTGCCCCGGCTTTCGCTTATCAAGCTCGCTTTGTAAGAACTCCTCATCTATCTTAACTCCCGCAGGAAATCCGTCAAGCACGCCGCCGATTGCCGCTCCGTGACTCTCGCCGAAGGTTGTTAAGGTAAGCTTTCGTCCGAATGAATTCATGATTTGTCCTTGATCTTTTCTATCGCCGTTTTGGCGGCTAGCTGCTGGGCTTCTTTTTTGCTTTTGCCGATAGCTCGAGAAATTTCAACATCTTTTAGCAAAAGCGCGATCTCAAATTCCTTCTTGTGATCGGGTCCAAATGAGCGCACAAGCTTGTATTCGGGTGTTACGCCAAGCTTGGCTTGAGTGATTTCTTGCAAAGTCGTTTTATAATCCTTGGTCAAATTTTTAAGATCGATATCAGGATAGCATATCTCAAAGAGCCTTATGGCTACGCTATTAACCTCCTCAAAGCCGCTTTCTATGTAAATAGCCCCCATAACCGCCTCAAAAGCGTCCGATAGTATCGAAATTTTCTCGCGCCCACCGTTGTTTTCTTCGGCTGCGGATATAAATATATGCTCGCCCAAATTTAGATAACTCGCCAAATTCGCAAAGCTTTTTTCATTGACAAGTGCGGCGCGAAGCTTGCTCATATCGCCTTCGTCGGTGTTTTTAAATTTGCGAAATAAGTAATCAGCGATCACCAGATCCATCACCGCATCGCCTAAAAATTCAAGCCGTTCGTTGTTTTTGCCTTTTTTGCAGCTTTTGTGCGTAAGCGCGTTTTTTAGGTTATTTATCTCTTTAAATTTGTATCCCAGCTTTTCTTCGAGTGTTTTTAAATTTTGCATTTTTATAGGTTGCCTTCATCTTTTATCTTGGTTGCCGCCTGCCTTGCCAGCGTGTCGCAACGCTCATTTTGCGGATGTCCGTTGTGAGCCTTAACCCATGTGGCGCGGATGTCGTGAGGTTTTGAAATTTCTAAAAACTCCTGCCACATCGGGACGTTTTTTACATTTTTAAATGCCTTTTTTACCCAGCCCTCAAGCCACTCGTTTATCGCGTTTGCCACGTATGAGCTATCGGTGTAAAGCTTAACGACGCAAGGCTCTTTTAGAGCTTTTAGCCCTTCGATAACAGCCCTAAGCTCCATTTGATTGTTAGTTGTCATGGCTTCGGCTCCGCTTCCTTCTTTTGTGTGTTTGCCGTATTCTAGGATATATGCCCAACCGCCTGCGCCCGGGTTATTAAGGCACGAGCCGTCGCTAAAAAGGCATACTGTTTTCATTGGATTTTTCCGTGATATGAGGCAAAATTTGAGCGCTTCCTAGCTCGTGACAGATCGGACAGCGGTAAAAATGAAGCGGAAAGGAGTTTTTGCAATTTTTACAGATGTAATTAAAGCTAAGATCGGCTTTGTTAAAGCCTGCTTTTTTTAAATTCGTCATCACTTCAAGCTCAAATCCAAGCTCTTTTGCCGGCTCATCGCTTAAATTTTTAGCGTAAAATAGCGATTTATACTCTTCATCGCTTAAATTTACCGCCCGCTCTTGTCTGTAGATGATATCAAAAACGTCTTTTAATGGCGGAAAATCAGGGAAATTTATGATATCCACTCCTTTTTGCAGCCAGTTTTCAAGAGCCATGCGATTGGCAAGAGTAAATTTGTCTTTAAGCTTTAAAATTTTATCGGTTTTTTCTTCTAGACTCATCTGCTTATCTATCAAAATTTTCATGATATCGATATAGGCTTTTTGGGATTTGACGTCAAGTCCAAGCTCTTCAAGCGCATCAAGAGCGTTTAGCGCTTCGTCATACTCTTTTAATTTTTCATAAACGACTGTTAGAAATTTAAGCGCGGTTTGGTTGCGCGGAGATAGCTTTAACGCTTCTAAAAATATATCTCTAGCCTTTTGCAAAAAACCCGCTTTGAAAAAGACCTGCCCCAAATCCGTAAAAATAGGCTCTTTTTCGCTTTTGCTCTTTGCTTTGCTAAGTGCGATCGAGTAGATATTTATCGCCTTTTCGAAGTAACCGCTCTTTGCAAACGTGTTTGCTAGAAAACAAAGAGAGGCGCTATCTACGTCAAATTTGACAAGCATATCTTTATGCTCGCTGCTAAGCCCTTCGGTTTTGTCAAATTTCTTTAAAAATTTCTCCAGCTCCTGCTTTTCGTCTTTGTTTCTAAAAACACCCCAAATGTAGCTTAAAACGGCTATCATAAGGACAAGCGAAACAAACACGACAAGCCCGAAAATCGGATCTCTAAACTCTATAAAAAATATATCCAATGTAAATTCCAACGCTAAATTTTTAAGCTTATTATAGCAAAAATGTCGTTTGGTTTTATTCCCGCTTGTCTTTGGTGCCCGGTTTAGCTTCATAAATTTTAGCAAAGATTGCTCGCATGGCTTTTAGGTAGCGGTTCAGTGTGAAATCAAACAAGTGATTGTATAATCTCGCTTATGATAGATCCAAAATCCATTGAAAAACTCAAAGAACAAGCCGATATAATCGACATCGTAGGGCACTATATCCCGCTTAAGAAATCAGGCTCAAACTACGTCTGCGTATGTCCGTTTCACGACGATAAAAACCCGAGCATGAGCGTGAGCCCAAGCCGCGGGATATTTCACTGCTTTTCGTGCAAGGCGGGCGGAGATGTCATAAAATTCGTGATGGATTACGAGAAGCTTACATATCCAGAAGCGATAGAAAAGATCGCGATGCTTTCAAATTTCACGCTTAATTACGTAAAAAACGAGCGTGAAAATGTGAAAGAAAATAAACACGTCCTTGAAAAAACAAACGCCTACTATCGCAGTTTGCTTTATAAGACTCCTGCGGCGATAGAGTATCTGTACTCGCGGGGTGTTACGGATGCGCTTTGTGAGAAATTTGAGCTTGGGTTTGCGCCTGATAGCATTCAGACGATAAGACTGCTTGAAAACGAGCAAATTTTGCCAAACGAAGCGCTTGAAGCAGGCATCGTCAAGCAAAACGAAAGCGGAATTTACGCAAGTTTTATCCAGCGTATCACCTTTCCGATCTACACGCACACGGGCAAGCTTGTTGGCTTTGGCGGACGCACACTTTCGGGACATCAGGCCAAATACGTAAATTCGCCTCAGAGTGAAATTTTTGATAAATCAACGCTTTTTTACGGCTACCACTTGGCAAAACGCGACATTCACACCAAAAATCAAATCATCATCACCGAAGGCTATCTTGACGTGATTATGCTTCATCATGCTGGATTTACGAACGCAGTTGCAGTGCTTGGAACGGCTCTTACGCAAAAGCACTTGCCGCTTTTAAAACGAGGCGAGCTAAGCGTGGTGCTTTGCTTTGACGGTGATAGTGCGGGCATAAACGCGGCTGTTAAATCCGCTCACCTGCTTGCGCAAAACGAGATAGACGGAAGTGTCGTTATCCTTGAGGGCGGAGCCGATCCTGCCGATATGGTCGTAGCGGGCAAGATAAAAGAGCTTGGCGATATGTTTGAAAGCGGAGTTGAGATCGGGGAGTTTTATATAAGAAATTTAGTGGCTAAATTTGACCTAACCCGCCCGATACAAAAGCAAAAGGCTCTTGAAGAGGTGCGTGAATTTACGATGAGTTTAAAGCCGATAATCGCAAATTCTTATGCGCCGCTTGTGGCAAATTTGCTTAAGATAGATATGAATTCCTTTGCGCTTACGAACGGACGCGTGCGGGTTAATGCACCCGCGCAGCAAGCTATACAAGCTATGCCTAGCAAAATTTATCAAAAGGACAAGCTTGAGCTTGAGCTTTTAAAGACGCTTGCGGAGGCAAACGGGTTAAGTGATATGATTTTGGATCTGGTGAAAAAAGAGTATTTTACTCATCACGGCGAAATTTTTGAGGCTATTTTACGCAAAGCGCCTGAGGATGAGGTCATCTTGCGTGAAATTTCGCTTGAAGATGTAGATATCATGCAAAGCGAGGGGCAAATTTTAGAAGCGGTAAAGATACTCAAGATAAGATTTTATGAAAATATGCGAAGAGAGTATTTGTCCTCAAATCGCAGTGACAAGATAGAAATTTTAAAAAAGATAGGGATGATTTTGGAGAAACTCAAACGATGAAGGCATTGGTGTTATTTAGCGGTGGGCTTGATAGTATGCTTGCTATCAGGCTTTTAAAGGAGCAAGGCGTAGATGTGCTTGCTATTCATATTGATATAGGATTTGGTGCGGGCGAGAGTAAATTTGAAGTGCTTAAAAAGCGAGCGGCGATGGCGGGAGCGGAGTTAAAGATAGTTGATATCAGAAGCGAATATCTGCAAAATGTGCTTTTTAACCCGAAATTTGGCTATGGCAAGCATTTTAACCCCTGTATCGATTGTCACGCGTATATGTTTAAGACGGCTCTTAGTATGATGGAGGATGAGGGTGCGAGCTTTATCGCCACTGGCGAGGTTCTTGGGCAGCGCCCGATGAGCCAAAGGCGCGATGCTATGGTGCATGTAAAGACTTTGGCTAGAGATGAAGACGATCTTATCTTGCGTCCGATGTCGGCACTTCTTATGAAACCTACAAAGCCCGAGCGCGAGGGCTGGGTGGATAGAGAGCGTCTGCTTGGACTTAGCGGAAGAGATAGAAAACCTCAGATAGCGCTTGCTAAGAAATTCGGTTTTGTGGATTTTGAAAGCCCTGCGGGTGGGTGCTTGCTCACGGTTGAAGGCTTTGCAAACAAGATAAAAGACTTTTTAAAATTTGATAAAGATATGAGCTTAAAAGATATGCAGCTTCTTAGAGTCGGGCGGCATTTGCGGCTTAAAAACGGCTCAAAGATGGTTATCGGGCGTGATGAAAGCGATAATGAAAAACTGCTCGCACTTGAAAATCCCAAATTTGTGCAGATAAAATTTGACGATAGTGTCGTGGGCGCTGTTAGTCTTATAAATTTAGATGCCGATGAAGAGGATCTTAAATTTGCCGTGCGTTTAGCTCTTGCCTATACGAGAGCTGATAAAGAGCGCGAGTATAGCGCTAAAATCGGCGAAAGAATCATCATCGCAAAGCCATTTGAGGATAAAAGCCCCGCTCAGGAGTGGTTTATAACGTAAAGGAGAATTTATATGGTGCCAAGTCACAAAGAGATGATGCTACCGATACTTTGATTTCTTAGCTCTAAAAGCGAAGCGGATAGAAAAGAAATTTATGAATTCGTGTCGAAATATTTTAAACTTAGCGATGATGAAAAGGAGCTTAAAATACCAAGCGGTAAAGTGCTTTTATACGTAAGCAGGGCTAGTTGGGCATTAAGTTATCTTGCCTCTATACAAGAGGTTATGAATTTGCCAAAAAATAAAAGACCTGCTCAAAAAATAGGGCGAGGCACTTTTAAGATAACAGAATTTGGTGTAAAAATTTGCTCCGATAAGAACTCTGAGGCTAAATTTAGCTCTTGGTATGACGAGGTTTATAACAAAACCAGAAGTAGCAAACATAACAAGCCGTTATCTGCAAATGAACAAAATTCAAAAGATATAACTCCGATAGAAGCTATAAATAGTGCCGATATCGCGCTAAAAGAGCTTCTAAAGACTCAAATTTTAGATGAGATAAACGCTAAAAGTCCCAAATTCTTTGAAGACTTGGTAAAAAATCTTTTGGTTAAGATGGGTTACGGCGAAGGCACACTCACAAAAGATGGAGCCGATGGCGGTATAGATGGGATAATAAACGAAGATGAGCTTGGAATTTCTAAAATTTATATTCAGGCTAAGCGCCGGCAAGGAAGCATCACCCGTCCCGAGCTTAATAAATTTGCAGGAGCTATTTTAGATAAGCAGACGAAAAAGGGCGTTTTCATCACTACTTCAAAATTTACTAAAGATGCCGAGCATTATGCGAAAAACTTGCAGGATCACTCTATAGCTCTCATTGACGGCGAGCGACTTGCGGAATTGATGATAAAGTATAAGGTGGGCGTTGAGGTCAGACAAAATATCGAAATTTGTGAAGTCGATAAGGATTTCTTTGACGAGTTTGTTTGATTTAAGAGGCGAAGCGCCCCTTAAATTTATCTAGCATAAACCTTAGATAGTATCGATTTGCTGATTTTCTTGCTCTCGCCATCCTCGGTTAAAACGATCTCTTTGATACTCACGCTTTTGTCGGTGTTGATAAAAAAGCTGAATTTGTATTCGCGAGCTTTGATCTCTTTAGGAAGTGCACCTAGCCATAGCGGTTTAACTTCGCGTTTAGTAAGAAGCGTGATATGAGAGAAGTTATGAGCAAAGCCCGCTAGCGCAAATGATGAGCCTTGTTTTATATCATGTCCCTCGGCGAGCGTTTTTGCAATCGATTCGTTATCGCAAGTTGCGGGAAATATATTTTCTTTTTCATATTTGCAAAATTTATCTGCGATCTCAATGATCTTTTCTTTGTTTAGTTTTGCGCCCGGCTTTATGCGCTCAAATTCGCTCGTAATTCTTTCTATGGCTTTATCTAACTGCTCTTGATTTTCGTCTTGTTCTTTTTTAAGTGCGGCTTGATATTTGCCGTTTATATCTTCAAATTCCGTCTTTAATACGCTTGGTTTTACTGTGCAAACAGCGCTTACTATCTTTTGATCCTTGTTGCTCTCATCAAGCCACTTTACGCTCTCACACTCTTTAAATCCATCGATCGCAGTGCCTATGCTCATTGATTTGTCTTGCTCGAAAGTATATTTTTTAACCGTGTCGATATTATTATCGCTACATCCGTAAAACGCGGCTAAGATCGCAAGCGGTAAAAATTTCTTCATTCTTTTCCTTTTGGTATGAAATTATTTTTGAATTTTATTAAACAAAAGTAAATTTTAGCTCTTTACATTTATCTTTTTACCAAGCGTATAAAATTCCCCGCCCGCTACGTAGTGAAGGCTTCTTAACTCCTCCTCGCACTCGTCAAATTTCCATCTACCTTCTTCAAATACTCTAGTATCGGCCCACGCACCCACAACTTCGCCCATAAATAGGTCAAATTCGCTCTGGTTAGCTTTGTTTGTTAGCGCCTTACATACTAACCAAGCGAGGCAACCATCAACTAACGGCACATTAAAGCCGTCTTGATAAAAGAGCCTTACATTTTGCATTTTAGCGGCATTTTGATGTCTTGAGATTAAGCCCAGCTTCATAACTAAATTTGCTTGTTTCGCGCACGGAATACTAACGGCAAAATAACCGCTTCTTTCTATGAGCAAGCGCGTAAATGCCAAAGAATCAATAACTACGCTTATCTTGTCGTAATCAAGCGCGCAAACCCAAGACGCGCTCATCGCGTTTTCTATGCCTTCAAATTTCGCGCTTATCAGGCAAGTTGGGCCTGTATTTACCAGTCTATAGGCTTTTGAGAGTTCTACTGCTTTTATCATTTTTGCTCCTATTTTGCGCTAACACAGCTTGTTAGTTAGCGTTAGTTTGCCAAATTTAAAATTTCTTCTATCGTCTTTTTAGTGTAAATTTTATCCATTCTCCATGCTACGGCATTTTGCGCGGCGACATCAATAATCTCTTCTAGCGTGCTTTTATCTATGTTTAGTTGTTTAAGGCTTGTCGGCGTGCCTATCTTATCAAACCACGATTTAAGCGCTTGTATGCCTTCGTCTGCCGAATTTACGCCAAAAATTTCTCGCCCAAACCTCTCAAACTGGGCTAAATTTTTATCTTTATACCATTTCATCCATGCAGGCATCACCACGCTAAGCCCCGCACCGTGCGCACAGTCCGTTACTGCGCTCATAGCGTGCTCTATCATGTGATTTGGAAAGCTTATGTCCTTCGTACCTGCTCTGGTTATATGGTTTAAAGCCATTGTCGCAGCCCATGCAAACTCGCCTCTTGCGTCGTAATCGTCGGGATTTTGAAGTAAAATTTCGGTTGTTTTTATTATTGTTTTGATGTTGGCTTCAACTTGCAAATTTATGATTTCAGGATGAATGCTTGCCGTGAAATACCCCTCGATAGAATGCGCGATCACATCGCTTGCTGAGTAGGCTAGATACTCGCTTGTTACGGTTGATTGAAGTTTTGGATTTATCACGGAAACTTTAGGGAATAGAGCCTCGCCGCTTATAGCGTACTTTTCTTTTGTTTCTTCTTTTGTTATGATGGCTCCGTTATTCATCTCGCTTGCTGTTGCGGCTAGAGTTATGATATCAAAAATTTTAAGAGCGGTCTTTGGAGTTTTACCTGTGAAAAAATCCCACACATCGCCTTCATAACAAGCTCCCGCGGCGATAGCCTTGGCGCTGTCAAGTACCGAGCCGCCTCCAACCGCAAGCACACTATCTGCGCCAAATTCTCGTGCGATTTTGATTGCTTCGTTTACCTTGCTTAGTACGGGATTGCTCTTAACTCCGCCAAGAGCGGTAAATTCTATTCCCTCTTGCTTTAGGCTTTTTGCCACTAGGTCAAATAACCCGGTCTGCTTGATTCGTTCACTTCCATAGAGCAAAAGCGTCTTTTTAGCGCCGAATTTTTTCATATAAGTTCCGATATGCTGCTCTTTGCCTTCGCCGAATTCTATCCTAACAGGGTTATAAAAGCTAAAATGATACATTTTTACTCCTTTTGGGTATTAAGTAGGTTGATTATAACAAATTTGAAATTTACCGCATTAATGTTTTTATTTAAATAGTGGCAAAATTCACGATCCGTGGCTTTACTATTCGCTTATAGTCTTTCGTGTTTAAGATGATGGAGCGATCAAGTAAGCCCGCATTAAAGGCTATCTCGTCAAACCTTTCAAACAGCCTGCTATCAACGATCAGCTCAAGTCTTTCATGAAAGCTAAAGGGCGGAACCGAGCCGATAACGCAATCTGTAAGTTCGCTAACTTCCGCAGGACTTGCCAAAGAGGTTTTAGTGCCGTCAAATTCGCAAGTAATAGCCTCTAAATTTGCTTTATAATCCGCAGGAAGAACTGCTAAAACATAATGTTTTGTGTTTTTAAGAGAACTACTTGGACGTGTTTGTTCCGTTGTAGAGCTTTCTTTGATTGCGGTTGAAATTTGCGGACTGACTCCTTTTATCACGCACACAAGAGCCTTTGCTCCCTGTCCTATGAGCGTACCGCGTGCTTTAGCTGAGGCCTCTGAGGTAGCTGCAGGCTCGTGATTTACGACTCTAAAATCAGCTTTGTTTTCGTTTAAAAGAGTGATGATTTTATTCAAAATTTGCTCTGACATAAATTTCCTTTTTAAATCTTAAACTTACGCTAAATTTTAAATTTGAGTTTAGAAATTTTAGCTTAATTTGGTTATGATTTTAAGAAAACTAGAGCGGATAAAGCTTAAAACGAGGATTGTATGCAGATAGATATCAATAACGTTCAGATCGAAGCGGGCTGGAAGGAGGCTCTTAAGGAGGAGTTTTTAAGCCCGTATTTCGCTCAGATAAAACAAAATTTGATAAATGCTTTGAGATTAGGTAGGGTCTATCCGCCAAATTCGCTTATATTTAACGCTTTTAATCTAACGCCTTTTGATAAGGTTAAAGTCGTAATTCTCGGGCAAGATCCATATCATGGTGCAGGTCAGGCTATGGGGCTTAGTTTTAGCGTGCCAAACGGAGTGCGAGTGCCGCCGAGTCTGGTTAATATCTATAAAGAAATTTACGATGATCTTGGGATTAGCGAGCCAAATTCCGGTGATCTTACTTACTGGGCGAAGCAGGGGGTGTTGCTTCTTAATGCGACTTTGACGGTTGGGGCAGGGCAAGCAAATTCGCATGCAAATTTTGGCTGGCAGGAATTTACCGATGCTGCTATAAGAGTCGTTAGCGATAAAAAAGAAAATGTGGTATTTATGCTTTGGGGAAATCCCGCAAAGGCTAAAATGCCGCTTATAGATGCTAACAAACACCTTGTGCTAACGGCCGCTCATCCAAGTCCGTTAGCACGTGGCGCGTTCTTTGGTTCGCGTCATTTTTCAAAGTGTAACGACTATCTTGTTAGTAAAGGCATGAGCGCGATTGATTGGGATTTGAATAATTATAAGTATTAAAAAGGGTTTTTATGGCTAAGCAAAATAAAATTAAAGCGGCGATAGTTTATGATTTTGACGGGACTTTAGCTCAAGGCAATATACAAGAAAACTCATTTTTGCCCAGTATCGGCACAAGCAAAGATAGCTTTTGGAAAGAGGTAAAGCAGATAGCCAAAGCAAACGAGATGGATGAAATTTTAGCTTATATGTATCTTATGATCTCAAAAGCGTCGCTAAATAAAGCCAAATATGACAAAAACAGCATAAGGGCGCACGGAGAAAGCGTTGTGTTGTTTAGCGGGGTTGAAGAGTATTTTGGCAAGATCAACGAGTATGCAAAAAGCAAAAATATCGAGCTTGAGCACTACATCATATCTTCAGGCACCAAAGAGATGATAGAGGGCACTTCTATAGCTAAAAATTTCAAATACATCTACGCTTCATCGTATTTTTACGATCAGCACGATATACCTATCTGGCCTGCGATGGCTATAAACTACACGACAAAGACGCAGTTTTTATTTAGATTTTAAAATAAAAGTCAAGTCCGATTTTGATAATAGATTGTGATTAGTTGATTGTAGCTATTGATAA
>NZ_JBJJXH010000014.1:0-32346 GCF_045504005.1 Campylobacter canis
GTAAATTGGCTCAATCGATCACTTGTTTAGATTTCAAAGATTGACTAATTAGTTTAACAATGTTAAGTTAGAGAACAACGATAAAAAAGAAAAAGCTTTATTAACTTGAAAGAAGAAGTTAAAGGTGGTTTCTTAATTCGTGAGCTGGAATTATATAAGAGCAAAGCTTAAAGGGAGGTTAAAAAATGTGCAAATAATGGGGTTCTGGAGGTAAAATTTTAAAAATTTAGAAATTTTACCTCCAAACAAAAGAACAATTTTACTCTTTTACGGCTATCGCTTCTATTTCAACTAAAGCATTTTTTGGAAGCGTCTTTACGGCAACAGTGCTTCTTGCAGGAAAATTTCCGCTAAAATATCGCTTGTAAATTTCATTTACTTTTACAAAATCATCCATATCGGCTAAAAATATCGTGGTTTTTACGATATTTGTAAATTTCATTCCCGCTTCAAGAAGTATCGCCTCTAAATTTTTCATGGATTGCTCGGCCTGCTCTTCAACGCTGACTCCTGCAAATTCGCCGTTTGGTTTTACGCCAAGCTGTCCTGAGATAAATAAAAATCCATTTGCCAAAACCGCTTGAGAATAAGGACCTATCGCTTGAGGAGCGTTTGTCGTATGTATTATTTTTTTCATTATTTCTCCTAAATTTATAGAATTTATATTTTATCTAGCTTAGCAAAAGACACGCAAATAACCTAAATTCGGCTTTTTATAAACAAAACCGCCTCATCGTCCGCAAAGCTAAATTTATATCTTTGAGAATTTTTCATCTCGATAGCCAAGTTTAACTTTCCTGTTATAAAGCCTCGTTTTGAGCTTAAATTTGATATTTCCGCATATCTTATGTCAAGTTCGGTCAAGTTCTGGCTAAAAGGAGCAAATTTCATAGAATTTTCGCCAAATTTCATCTCTCCTTTTATAGCCCCAAGAGCTCCAAAGACTCCTATATAGCTTGCTTGCACGCTTTTGCCTAAAAAATCTCTCACTATTTCTCCTAAATTTACACCGCATTATAACTATTTTGAGTCATCTTTCCAAACAAACAAGCCCAAATTTGATATAATCGCGCATTAATTATAAGGATAGATATGTTTTCACAGAAATATTATAGATTTATATTTGCATTTTTTATGTCTTTTACTATGTCATTTATCATGTCCGGCGTGCTTACATATATAAATTTAGGGCTTATAGACAACTTTTTTCTCATCTGGCTTGAAGGCTGGATGAAAGCTTTTGTAGTGGCTTACCCTTGCGTTTTATTCATAGCTCCCATAGCCGCTAAAGCTACAAAATCCCTCATAAGAACAAACGATGAAAGTAACTCTGGCACCAAATGAATTTTTAGATGATTACGTTTTGGGCGCGGAATTTGCTCTAAATGCGGGAGTCTCTTCAAACGCATACCTCTTTTGGAAAGGCGTGGTTTCAGCCAAATTTGAAAATTCTCGCACCGTTTTTCTTCACAAAAAGACTATTCCTGCTAAATTTAGCCACGTTTTGCCAAACTGCACGGACTTAAGCGGGTTAGTTTTAACAAGCGCGTTTTGCTCGCTTACCACGCTTGCGCCTTCACATTTAGTCAAAAAAAACAACTCCAAATTATACTCGCTCTTTGAATTTAAAAAAATCTGCGGGATAAAATTCATAAATTTAAAGAAATTTTACGACGATCTGGGGCTTGACTACGGATATAGAATTTATATAGAAAAGTGCAGTTTCTTCTCTCCCGCACCTCTTGAAAAGCGCATCAAGCTAACCGAAGCTATGTGCCTGGGATATTACTAAATTACAAATTTACTCAAATTTATATTTTAAAATATATAAATTTTCATAAAAATCGGCAAGAAATATAAAATTTCGTATAATCTACTTAACCCTAACTTAAAGGAGAGATGATGAAGAAATTTGCCGCTTTTATGCTTACGGCCCTACTTGCTAGCTCTTTGCTCGGAGACCAAAAGACCTATAAGCTAAAATTTGCTACGACTTATGAGAGCAACGTCCCTGTTTTAGGCGAAGTTCCTAAGAAATTTAAAGAGATGGTTGAAACCATGAGTAACGGTCGCATTGAAGTAAGGATTGATTATCCGTCCAAGCACAAAGCGCAGTTTGCCATACTTGATCTGGTTAAAAACGCTCAATACGACATCGGCTACACTGCGGGATATTTTTACAAAGGCAAAGATCCTAAGCTTATGCTATTTACGACCGTTCCTTTTGATATGAACGCATTAGAGCAGCACGCTTGGTATAGCCACGCAGGAGGCAAGGAGTTTGCTCAAAAAGTATATGGCGAGCACAATATCGTCCCTTTTAACGGCGGAAATTTCGGCATGCAAATGGGCGGTTGGTTTAAAAAAGAGATAAAAAGCATAGACGATTTAAAAGGGCTAAAAGTTCGAATTCCCGGGCTTGGCGGCGAGATAATGGCGCGTCTTGGAGTAAGCATAAACACAATTCCCATAGGAGAGCTTTATATGGCTCTTGAGATGAATACCATAGATGCGGTCGAGTGGGTAAGTCCTGCCGTAGATATAAATTTGGGCTTTGAAAAGATTGCTAAATTTTATTACACGGGATGGCAAGAGCCCGCCAGCGAAAATGAATTTTACATCAACAAAAAGTTATGGGAGAAGCTGCCAAAAGATCTTCAAAGCATAGTCGAAACAGCCACTAAAGCGGTTGCTGCATACGTCTTGGAGGCTGCGTATTATGAAAATTCCCTAGCCCTTCAAAAAATCCTAAAAGAGCATCCGGATGTGAAAATTTCATCTTTTTCGCCTGAGATAATAGCCGCTCTTAAAAAGGCTACGGATGAAATTTTAGACGAGCTTTCGGCCAAAGATCCTCTGTTTAAGGAGATTTTGGAATCAAGAAGAAATTTTATGAAGATTAGTAGAAAATGGACCGAAATTTCAGACTACACCTACATCAAAAATATGCAAAAATAACTCATAGTCCGATAATATCTCTTATCGGACGACTTGCTTTTAAATAGCCCAAAAAGCGAGATTCAAGCTCGGTAGTAAATTTATAAAACTCTTGCTATGTGCTCCCATTTTAACGCCTTAGCAAAATCAAGCGCGGTTTTGCCGCTATTTGTCTTTGCATTTTTATCCGCGCCGTTTTCAAGCAAAATCTCAACAACACCCAAATTCCCGGCTATAGCCTCATGATGAAGCTGCGTATATCCAAGCTCATCCACATCGCTTAGTATGCTTGGGTTGTTTGTTATATACTCTCTAACTTGATCTATCACGTTTTTACACATCGGGTGCTCGATCAAATTTTCAGGATACTCTTTTTGCTCATAAGCGACTAAAATATCGTTAAAATCGCCAAATTCAAACCCCCAAGCCAAGTCATGCTCGGCGCGTTCCTTATCGCTCATATTCGCACGCAAAGCATGCACGCTAAAGCCTCCGTAGCTTTTGTTGTCAATCACAAACAACCAGTCGCTAACCTCGCTTAGCGGCACTTTCACAAAATCGCCGTTTTTTATGTTTTTAACGTCATTTGGCTCATTTACCAAAATTCCGCTCACGTTTTCACCGTCAAATTCTATATCGTTGATCCACATATGCTCGCCGATCTCTTCGCCGTTAGCATCATCTTTAAATAATACTTTCACGCATGCGACGCTAACGCCCGGAACTATCCTTCGGCGATCCCAGTATAGCTCACGCCAAAAATATCCAAATGTATCGCGAGCCATCTGATAAGACCTGCTCATCGCATCTTGCTCGCTATCTACATAATAAATCGGCATCTTTTCGCCCGTGTCCTCTTGTCTTTGCTTGCCGAAAATTTTCTTAAAGAAGCTCACTTTAACTCCTAATTTTTGATATTTTTTGCAAATTTGTGCGTGATTTTAAAGCTTTAGCACTGACTTTCAACCATAAGCTTACTAAATTTAGCCACGGGATCGCTAGAGGATAATATCTCATCTATCATCTTTGAATTTATTGCAAAAACCCTTATTAAGCCCTCATTTATACTCTCTTCGTCGCTGTTTGCAAGCTCGCTTTGTATGCCTTTTAAGCCAAATAAAATGTCTTTTTGATAATCAAATTTAAGCACGCTTTGAGAGTCGTAAATTTCTTCATTGATATCGGCTGTAATGCTTGAGCCAAGCCTTAAAGCTAAATTTGAGATATACTCAAGTCCAGTTTCCCAGTCACTCTTTGCGCTCGGAGTTAAGATACGGATCTCATAGCTCTTGCTTTTGGAGTCATACCTAAGCTCAAATCCGCGTCCGCTCACGCCTCTTATACCCAAAAACAGATAACCGTCTTTAGGTATTTTAAACGAATAAAATTTTTGCTTGTTAAATTCCGGATCGTTTTCATCGAAGTTAAACTGCTCTAAACCTGGCAAAATTTCAAGTGCCTGAGCAACGTTTAAAACACTTTCGTAGCCGAAAAATTTCTTCTTGTTTTTAATTTTAAAAACAACACTCATTTTGGCTCCTTAAATAAAATTAAGGCTTTAAAGCGGCTTTTAGGTGGTCAAATTTAGCCGCTTGAATGCGATATAAAACTATAAATTAAAGCTGTTAATCATCTTCTTCTTCGATTTTCTTACGGACTTTCACGCTCAATATACTTGTGCCGTCCATTTTACGCACTTCGTAGTGGCAGTTATCATCCTCCGCTCTATCCCCCACTACAGGAAGCCTTCCGATGAGATTAAACACATATCCGCCAATCGTAAGCTCTTCGGTCTCGTCATCAAAGCTTATGCCCATAAGCTCTTCAACGCTTTCGATGTCAAATCTGCCGTTAAATTCGTAGATATTTTCGTTTATCTTTTTATAAAGAGGTCTTGCTTCATCATGTTCGTCGTTGATGTCGCCTAAAATTTCCTCCATAATATCTTCCATAGTAAGAAGTCCCGCCGTACCGCCGTATTCATCGACAACCAAGGCTGCTGAAATTTGTTGCTTATTCATCATAACGAGAATTTTTGAGATAGATAAATTTTCAGGCACGATTACAAATTCGCGCACTATACCGTCAAAATCTCGCTTCTTATCTACAAGATCAATCTGCAGGATATCGCGAATATGTATCATTCCAAGGATTACGTCCTTGCTTCCGTCTATATAAGGATAGCGAGTAAATTTCGAGTCAAACACGACTTTTAAATTCTCTTCGTAGCTTTTTTGCTTATTTATGCAGACCATATCGCGGCGAGGCGTCATTATCTCTTTAGCTACCGTATCGCTAAAATCGACCGCATTTTTGATGATCTCGGTCTCAAAGCTATCCAGTACCCCACCTTTTAAACTCTCTCCTACGATTATCTTTATCTCCTCTTCGGAGTGCGCAAGCTCGCTCTCTTTGGCAGGTTTTATGCCAAGCATTTTTAAAGATATCCACGCAAGATAGTCAAAAGTCTTAATAAGAGGCGAAAACACAACCCAAAACAGATGAAGCGGCTTTGCAACAAGAAGGGTTGATTTCTCCGCTTTTGCGATTGCTATGGACTTTGGTACAAGCTCGCCAAGCACAACGTGAAAGAGCGTAATGATAGTAAATGCGATAGCAAACGCAACGGTATGAACCACCAAGTCGCTTACGTCAAAATATGTTTGAATAGGTTTTTCTATAAGCCTAGCTATAGCAGGCTCGCCTATCCAGCCGAGTGCAAGCGAGCTAAGCGTGATACCAAGCTGAGTCGCGCTTAGATATGTATCAAGCTTGTTTGACATTTCGTAAGCGAGTTTTGCGTTTGGAACTTTATCTTTGATAAGCTCTTCTAGGCGGCTCTTGCGAACTTTTACGATGGCAAATTCTGATAAAACAAAGAAAGCATTAAGAAGCACAAAGAAAACTGCGAGTAAAATCATAAAATATGAATCGCTACTGGGGTGCAATTAAAATCCTTAGAAATTAAGATAAATCAGCATTATATCAAAAAAGCAAATAAATCTCAATCAAGCGAAAGTTCGTATTTTACTCCTATATCAAAAGACAAATTCGGCTTTTATGAGAACTAAATTAAAACTAGAATTTAGGCTCTCCGCTGTTTGATTTGGAGATATTTATAAAATCAATAGCGATCTTTTGACACGCGGTCTTATCGCGCTTATCAAGACAAAGAGCTTCAAGCTGCTCTTTGCTCATGTTTTTATAATTAGCAACGGTTTTATTATCCGCGCCCATATAAACCCACACAAGAGCAAAAACAACGGCTAAAACAAAGACAATTCTAAACAAATTAACCTCCTTAAATTTAGCTTTTAAAATGGTAGTAAATTTAAGCTAAATTTTGACTTCACACCAAGCAATCGATGAAATTTAAATGGAATTTATAAATGAATAGAAATTTAAAAGCAGAAATTCGGCTCTAAATTTGAGCCGAATTTTTAAGAAGGACTATTTAAACCTTTTGCCGTTTTTATATCTTGAGAAAATTTCGTAGCTGCCGTCTTTTTTAAAAGCTATCACGTCATAGTCCTCAACTATGCCACCTTGCTCCATCCCGGGGCTTCCAAGAGGCATACCCGGAACCGAAATTCCCACAACATCGGCAGGCTTTTTAGCCAAAAGCTCTTTTATATCTTCAGCAGGCACGTGCCCCTCTACGACATATCCGTCTATCACGCCCGTATGGCAACTTGAAAGCTCAAGCGGAACGCTATTTTTAGCCTTTAGCTCGATGATAGCTTCGGTCATATGCTCTTTTACCTCAAAGCCGTTTTGCTTCATTATGTCGGCCCAAAGCCCGCAACAGCCGCAACTTGGCGACTTATACACTTCTATCATGCCGCCCGCAAAGGAGCTTGAAGCAAAGGCGCAAACCGCAGCCAAACTCAAAAATAAATTTTTACTCTTTTTCATCCCGATCCTTTCTTAAAAAATAGCGCAATTTTATGAAAAAGTTATAAATTTAAGATTAATATTAAAATTTAAACTCATAACTTTTTTGCTATACTTTCACTTTTGAAATTCCATATCAACATCGGGACAAGATCGTGTTTTCATCTTTTTTTAAAAGCAAAAAATGGGCTGCTTGGGCTTACGGCGGCGTAACTTTGATATCGCTATCTCTTATCATTCAAACCTACTTAAACATACAGTTTAACGACTGGTATAAAAACTTTTACGACATCTTGCAAAATGCAAAAGAGCGCGATGTGCAGGAATTTTGGGACGGCATAAAGCTGTTTTTATATCTGGCTATGCCTTATGTATTGCTTCGGGTTTTTATATCGTTTTTTTCAAGCCACTGGATATTTCGCTGGCGAGAGGCGATGACTTTTAGCTATCTTAACTACTGGAGAAAGGTCGAAAAAGACGTAGAAGGAAGCTCACAACGTATGCAAGAAGATACTTATAGATTTGCAAAGATCATGGAGGATCTTGGAGTTGATATCTTGGATTCCATAATGACTCTAATCGCCTTTATCCCGATACTTTGGGGACTTAGCAGTAAAGTAAATTTACCCTACATCAAAGACATCCCGGGCTCTCTTGTGTGGATAGCTTTACTTATCAGCGTGGGCGGACTTATCATCTCTTGGATTGTAGGCATCAAACTTCCGGGGCTTGAATACAACAACCAAAAAGTCGAAGCCGCATTTAGAAAAGAGCTTGTTTTAGCGGAGGATAACAAAGTAAATTACGCTCATCCCGCTACGATAGTTGAGCTATTTACAGGGCTTAAATTTAACTACTCAAGACTGTTTTTACACTACGGATACTTTAATACTTGGCTTTACTCCTACTATCAAATTTTAACCATAGTTCCATATCTCATAATGGGCGGAGGGCTATTTACAGGGCTTATCACGCTTGGAGTTTTGGTTCAGGTAAATAACGCCTTTGCGCAAGTTAGATCAAGCTTTGGTGTTTTCATCAGCAACTGGAAGACCATAACGGAGCTTCGTTCCATTCACAAACGTCTAAAAGAATTTGAGCACAATATCAACTATAAAAAAGTCGGCTGGGAGTAGAAATTTAAGAAAATTTAGTATAATTTTTGAAATTTCATAACCTAAATTTAAGGATGAAAAGATGAAAAAATTTATACTTCCTCTTGTTCTTACTATGATATTTTTAGCGGGCTGCTTCGTAAGCTCAACAGGTGCCGGTGCGGTTGGAGCCGATAGAAGGCAGCTGTTTTTGATAAGCTCTGAGACGATGAATCAAAGTGCAAATTTAGCCTATGCCAAAACGCTTCAGTCCGCAAGACAAGAAAAAGCGCTAAATATAGATCCCGTGCTTACTAAACGCGTTCAAGCTATCGGTAAGCGCCTGATAGCACAAGTGGGAGCTTTTCGTGAAGATGCGCTTAAATGGGACTGGCAAGTAAATGTTATCAATTCAAACACGCTAAACGCATGGTGTATGCCAGGAGGTAAGATCGCCGTTTATAGCGGGCTTATCAAAAATTTATCCTTAACCGATGCGCAGATAGCGGCAGTCATGGGTCACGAGATAGCTCACGCACTAAGAGAGCATAGTCGCGAGCAGGCAAGCACGGATCAGCTCAAAAATATAGGAATTTTTGCCGTTTCAACCGCAGCAGGGCTTGGCGATACGGCAACGGGGCTTATAAATTTAGCTACCCAATACACCATAAGCCTGCCTTTTTCACGAAGTCATGAAACCGAAGCCGATCACATCGGCACAGAGCTAATGGCAAGAGCGGGATATGATCCGCACGAAGCGGTAACGGTATGGGAAAAGATGTCTAAAAAATCAGGAGACTCGGTACCTGAAATCCTAAGCACTCACCCTTCAAACGCAAGCCGTATAAAAGACCTAAAAGAGATAGCTAAAAAAGTAGAGCCTCTATATCTGGCAGCGCAAAAGGCTAATTAAAATTTGCAAGCGGATTTATGTGTACCGCTTGCTCTAGGTAAATTTTAATTAAAATTCTTTTTACTATTTTACAGGATTGATTTACATATTTACTCGTTTTAAAAGCGCTGAATTCGGTGCATATTTATTTTATGAAGATATTTCTTTGAAATTTAGCCGACAATAGAGGATAAAATAACCAAGCTTGATTACGCAAAGTATTTGGCAAATTTAATACAAATCAACATCTACTCGGGCGATTTAAGAGATCTAAGCGCTTGCTTTTACGGGCTTTTTGATGAATTTTTACCATGCGGAGATGGCGTGCATAAAGTATTTGAGCCGTTAAATTGCGGCAAGGAGCTACAAGATAGAATTATGCAGCTTTATGAAGCAAATAAAGCAAAAGCGAATGATTGGATCAAGGCGGGATTTAGCCCGATATTTTCACCTCCTCCTTCAAGCGACAAAGCAAGACTTACGGCGCTTGGCAAGGCTCATATAGAGGACATTAAAGAATTTGCCCATTTTATGCGAGATTAAGAGCTTCTTAAAGCGCTTAAAAATGTCCGTAAAATCGAAATTAAAGAGCAAAGAGAGGCGGTTTTTGAGCCTGTTTTAGAAGAGCTGATATACAAAGCCATAACCAAATGGCTAAATGAAGCGGAATTTACTGAAGAAAAAGCTTGGGTTTTAAAAGAGGCTTATAGATCGGTTACCGGAGATTTGCTGCTGGCAAACCACCTACTCTATCCTGCGCTTAAATACAAGCCTCAAAAGGATTTTTTAAAGAGTCGTTTTGAAATTTTCTTACTCGGACACTTTTGCGAATTTGATAAAAACAAGCTAAACATCTATCCGCCGGCAGTCTAAATTCGCTTTTAATTTAGCCTACAAGCTCAAAGTTAAATCTGTCCTCGTCAAATTTATTGCCTAAAAATTCGCACACTCTTTTAGCGTCTCTGCAAGCATTTGCTAGACAACTTGTAGCTCCCGGGCTTGGCGTCATATTAAAGATAATCCCATCTCCTGTGTTTATGCTGGCCTCGCCAAGCATCAGCTCTTTGCTCTTTTTATCAATCACTTGCGGGCGAACTCCGCCAAAATTTCTAGCATAATAAACATCATTGCTTTTAAGCGAAGGCACGATCTTTCTTGCCGCTTTTACAAATAAAATTTTATTTATCATAGGCACTTCATAGGCGAAATTTCTCATCACATACTCTCTTATATCGCCATCTTTAAAAAGCCCCGTAAGCACACTCATCACACTTGAATCAAGTCGCAAGCTCCTTACAAAATCAACAACCGTCGAATTTCCTCGGTAGCGCTCAAGTTTAGGCAGCACAAGAGCCGTAGGACCAAATCTCGTAAGCCCATCGGCTAGGATATCAGGATCGCCGTGGATAGCGGCAAATGGGAGTTTTGGATTTTGCACGGTATATACCTTGCCTCTTAACAGCCGCTTTTTGCTCATGTAAAAGCTTCCCGCGATAGGCAAACAGCTAAATTCAAGCCCAAGTCCCATCATGTGAGCAAGATAAAGCGAATGCGCACCGGCATTTACAACCACGTAATTTGCGCTAAATTTGCGTCCGTCGCGAGTTTGAACGAGATACCTATCGCCTTGCTTTTTGATACTACTCACCCAAGCGTCAAAAAACACATCGGTGGTCTTATTTTCTTCTTTTGCGTGTTTTATAAGGCTATTTGACATCTGTTCAAAATCAACAGTCGTATACTCGCCGCCGGTTACCCCCATGGCTAAGATCCGCTCTTTTCGGTCATCTCCGTCCATGCCCTGCACTACCAAAGGCTCGATTTTCTTTAGCATTTCTTTATCGAAAATTTCAAGCGAAGTATAAAGCTCTTTAAATTTATCAAACCTGTCTTTTATCGCTTCACATTCGGTTTCGCCTACTGCGATAACCATTTTTTGATGCGCGAACATAAATTTGTTTTCATAGCCGTGCATAAGGCCGTATCTTACAATCATATCGGCTGATTTTTTGACGGTTTTTGCTTTTTGGAAAGTATAATTAGTCTCTATGTCGCCGCAGTGAATAGTCTGCGAGTTGCTCGTGCCTTTTGAATTTAGAGTCGCGCAAGCGGGATACTTCTCTAAAAGCGCCATACGCCCTATATCCGTATAACGCGCAAGCTCGTAAAACAGAGCCGTCCCTGAAATTCCTCCACCCACAACCAAAACATCATAGTAATTTGACACGACTTACTCCATGAAAATTTAGACGAATTGTGCCAGATAATTCTTAAAATTTTATTTTATCGTTAAATATCACTTATAAAAGCAATTTGGGTTCGCTTGAAAGGCTCAAATTTAGCATAGACAAAAGCGCAAATTTTAGAAATTTAAGCTTTTTGAAGTTGCCTCATCAGCTCCTCATCGCAAATCGGACAATACTCATGCTCGCCCGCGATATATCCGTGCTTTGAGCAGACGCTAAATACAGGCGTGATCGTGATATACGGCAAGCGATAGTTATTTACGATGCCGCGCACCAGATCCTTGCACGCTTCAGGCGAGCTGATGCGCTCCTTCATATAAAGGTGAAAGACCGTTCCGCCCGTGTAAGCGCTTTGAAGCTCATCTTGCAGATCAAGCGCCTCGAAAGCATCATCTGTGAAATTTGCAGGAAGCTGAGTTGAGTTGGTGTAGTAGATATTTTCATCCATGCCTGCTTGCAAGATATCAGGATAGCGCTTCTTGTCTTCTTTGGCAAATCGATATGTAGTGCCTTCCGCAGGAGTTGCTTCAAGGTTATAAAGATTTCCCGTGCTTTCTTGAAACTGCCTAATTTTAGAGCGCAGATACTCAACCATCTCAAGAGCAAATTCTCGTCCGAATTCCGTAGAAACATCCTCTTTGTCGTTTGTAAAATTTCTTAAAAGCTCATTCATTCCGTTAATGCCGATAGTGCTAAAGTGGTTGTTAAAGTGCTTTAAATAGCGAGCCGTGTATGGATAAAGTCCGCGATCATACATCTCTTGGATAAATTTGCGCTTCTTTTCAAGGGTTGATTTGGCTAAATTTAGCAGATATTCAAGCCTTGTATAAAGCCCCTTTTTATCGCCTTTATAAAGATACCCGAGGCGGGCTAAATTTATAGTAACTACGCCTATTGAGCCCGTCATCTCAGCACTTCCAAATAGCCCTCCGCCACGCTTCAAAAGCTCTCTTAGATCAAGCTGCAAGCGACAGCACATCGAGCGAACGTGTCCTGGCTTATAAGCACTTTCGTTTGGAACGCGGTTGCCGTTTTCATCGGTTTTATACTGAGAACCGATGAAATTTTGAAAGTAGCTTGAGCCCATTTTCGCAGTATTTTCAAACAAAATTTGAGCCACTTCGCTATCCCAGTTAAAATCTTCCGTGATATTTACCGTAGGGATGGGGAAGGTAAAGGGCTGCGAGCACTTGTCGCCCGTAGTTAAAATTTCATAAAACGCCTTATCGATACGCGCCATTTCAGGCTCAAACGCCCCGTAAGTCATATCCGTAAGTTTATTAAATCCGCGCTCTTTTGCAAGCTTGTTAAGCTCCTCATCATCTAAATTTGAAAACAAATGTATATCAGTCGAAGTTGGAATTTGATCCTTCAGATCGCTTGGACAAGTGATATCTATAGTTACGTTAGTAAATGGGCTTTGACCCCATCTGGCAGGGACGTTTAGATTAAAAATAAAGCTTGTAATCGCCTTTTTTATCTCCGTATCGCTTAATTTATCTTTAAAAACATAAGGCGCAAGATAGGTGTCAAAACTGCTAAACGCTTGCGCTCCCGCCCATTCGCTTTGTAAAATTCCTAAGAAATTCGCCATCTGGCTAAGAGCTTCACGAAAGTGCTTAGGAGCCCTACTTTCAACTCTACCGCGAACTCCGTTAAAGCCTTCATTAAGAAGCGCTCTAAGCGACCAGCCAGCACAATACCCCGTAAGGCAGTCTAGGTCGTGGATGTGATAATCGCCGTTTCTATGCGCTATACCCTCTTCTTTTGAATAAATCGCGTCAAGCCAGTAGTTTGCGATGACCTTGCCTGCGGTGTTGTTTATAAGTCCTGCGTTTGAATAACTTGTGTTTGAATTAGCCGAAATTCGCCAATCCGTGCCGTTTATATACTCATTTATCGTTTGGGTTGAATTTATGTAAGTGGTGTCTTCGTTAAGTCCTAAAATTTGCTCGCGCTGCATTTTATGCGTATGGCGATAAAGCATGAAGCTCTTCATCACGTCAAAGTGTCCTGCTTCAAAAAGGGCTTTTTCGATGTAGTCCTGCACATCTTCAACGGTGATCAAATCTTTTTGCGCGACATCTTGCATCACATAGGCGAAAATTTTATCGTCATACTCCTTACTTTCGCTCTCAAAAGCCTTTTTGATCGCATCTTGAATTTTATAAGGAAGGTACTCTTGCCTTGTGCCGTCGCGCTTTAAAATTTGCTTCATAATCACCCTTTTTACACCGAATTTGTATGCTAGAATTTAATTAAATTGAAAGTATAAGAAAATCTGGCTTAAACTTTAATATTAGAGATGAAATTTATTTTATTTTTGATAACAGATTATCATTTATAACATAAAAATGACAATTTTTTAAGCTTTAAATTTTTATTAAATTATCACTTGTTTATAGCAAAATTTGATAATTATGCTCCTATTTAATCTTAAAAATAAATATTAATATTTATTTTTAAACATATTTAGCAAATTTTCTTAAATTTAGCTCCTAAATCGCCTGTAACCTAATTTAAATTCCAAATCAAGCCATTTTCACTAGCGTAAAGTCTTTGAATAAAAATTTATGGTCGAGGATTTAATTTATCAGGGCATTTTCATTGATATATGTCATTACAAATCAGACAATTTTTATCTAAAATTAAGAAAAATTTCAAAGGATACTTAATGGCTACAATCTACCCGTATATGAAAATTTTACATCTATTTTTTGCAATCATATTCTTAGGCTACATCTTTTTTGATGTCGTGATATTTAACTCTCTTAAATCAAAGCTCGGTGAAAATTTTAAGCAAACCAAGCAAGCAATAGGCTCAAAAGCGATCAAAATCATGCCGTTTTGCCTACTCGGTCTGTTTATCACAGGAGGCGCTATGATGAGTACTTGGGTCGGAAGTAAAGCCGGCGGGTATTTTCAAACTCCACTTCAGCAAATTTTCATGATAAAGGTCATTTTAGCTTTTGTCATAGGATTTGGCGTGATACTAAATTTATCAATGAATGCCATGGGGCTGGAGCCGTTTAAATTTATGAAAGAGAATTTGCACAAGATTGCTTTTGTGCTTGGATTTTTTATAGTGCTTTTTGCAAAGGTAATGTTTGTGGTTTGAGGTTTAGGGGTTAAAAGTAAAATTTAAAAGAAGGGGTCTTATGACCCCATAATTTTACTCTTCGTTATATTTTAAAAATACCTCTTTTTGACCTTTTGCCGGAACCATTACAGCCTCGCCTTTTTTGAAGTGTATCTCTACTCCATCATCGCTTATTAGTCTTGTTCCGCTTCCTGCAGGTGCGGCTTTTAGCTTAAATTTATTGCCTTTAGTATCTGTTAAAACAGCTGTTTCAAAATCATCCGCCGAGAATACGATAACTTTATACCCCGTGTTGTCCAGACTTGTAAATTCAATAGTTTTTACTGTTACAACATTCGCTTCAACAGGTAAATTTTGCTTTGTTGCAGTAGATGCACAACCGCTCAGAAGAGCAACAGCAGTCAAAGATGAAATTAGAATTTTTTTCATTTCTTGTCCTTTTTAAAAATATTACGCAAGATTAGCATAGAAAAGTAAATTTATATTATTTTAAGTTTTTATAGATGTGTCTTTTATTTAATTTGATTGAGAATTAATTAAATTTATTTGCTATTAAATTTTAATGGTAAAAGCGCGCCAAAACGCTCAAATTTTATCAAAGTATAAATTTAAACTCTTTAACCTCGCAAAACCCTATCATAGCGTTCATCACGGCAAATTTTTTAGCATTTAAAAGCCTTTGCACGCTTATATCATCTTCTTTTAAAAAGCCTTCTTCAAGCAGTCTTGCTCTTGTAGTTCCTTTTAAAAGAGGGGCTTCAGGCGTTATCCAGCCATCTTCAAAAATCGCTAAATTTGCGATACTTGTATCGGTTGCAAAGTTGTTTTTTATCATGATAATCTCTTCAAATTTGCATTTTGCGGTATCGATATCGCTTCTATCAAGAAATTTTTTAGAGTAGTCAAATTTAATATCAACAAGTTTAAATTCTCTAAATTCGCGCATTTCATAAGGAAAATACTGCGTATCGACAAGATTTCCGCTTGTATCATAAATCACTTTTGCTCTAACGACTCCGTCAAACGGCGAATTTAAAAGCTTATTTAGGTCAAATTTTGCTTTTACGCCCTCAAGTGAATCACTAATGCGGCGCTCGTGAAATTTTAAATTCTGCGGCGTAAAGCCCAAAATTTTAATCGTTTCAAATAGGAAAATTGGCTTTTGCCAAGAGTTCATCATACTCCCTTTTAGCTTCACTTTGAGCAGTAATTCCGCCACCGCTATAGAAATAAAGCCCATCATTTTCGCATTTTACAAATCTTATAAGCACAAAGCTTTGCAAAACTCGCCCGTCAAAATAGATAAAAATTCCCGTATAAAATCCGCGCGGGTTTAGCTCGCACTCTTTGATCACATCAAGTGCTTTTTGCTTTGGAGCTCCTGCGATAGAACCGGCCGGCAAAAGCGCTTCAAACACATCTCCAAAGCCCAAATTTTCGCGCAGTTTAGCGCTGATATGCGAACTTGTCTGATAAAGCGATCCAACCTGCTCGATAAAGCGAAATTTCTCAAGCCTAACCTCATCGCAGATACCTAAAAGCTCATCTTGCATAAGCTTTACCATAGCTCTTTGCTCGCTAATTTCTTTTTCGTCATTTAGCAAAATTTCTCTTGCGTTTGGCAAACTAGCATCGATAGTTCCCTTCATCGGATAGGTGTCGATACGCCCGTTTTCAATCCTTATAAAGGGCTCGGGCGTAAAACATATGAAGTCATCTTTTTTGTAAATGAGCGCTTTTGCGTTTGCGTGAGCGTAAATTTCATCCATACTCAAATTTGTCTTTATCCTAGTCCTAAAACACAAATTTAAAAGACTGATCTCGCCGCTTTTAAGATAAGACGATACTTTGTCAAATCTGGCTTTATACTCGCTAAATTCGATCGGAAATTTTTGCAGTTCGTATTTGATTTTATTATCATTTTTGGCATTTAGTTTAAATTTGATACCGAATTTATGTAATTCCTCAGGCGAACAAACTATATCAAATTCAGGAGTATCATAGCTAAGAAGAGCGACAAAAGGGGAGTCTTTAACGGAATTTAATCTATCTTTTATATCTTTAAGCAAATTTATAGCCTTGTGTGAATTTCAAAGCAAATAATAGCGAAGTTTTAAAAATAGATTTTGAAAATAGAAAAATTTAAAAGTAGTTAAAAGCCCTTTTAGGGCTTTTAAATAATTATCTGCAGCCGCAACCGCTTCCGCAAGTTGCAGGATGGATGTCGTTAATGTAAAATTTAACCGAGCCAAGACCCTCTTTAAGAGCCCACTCGTAAGCTACGGAGACGAAGTCCCAGTTGATATTTTCATAAAATCTCTCCAAATACGCAGGGCGAGCGTTTTTATGATCGATATAGTAAGCATGCTCCCAAACGTCCACAACAAGAAGCGGCACAAGACCTGTCGTAGGAGGTGTTGCAGCGTTTGAAGTCTGAACTATCTCAAGCTTGTCTGAGTTTGGATTATAAACCAACCACGCCCAGCCTGAACCAAATAGCGTCGTAGCGGCTTTTAAAAACTCCTCTTTGAAATTTGGGATATCTTTTTCAAGGCGAGCTTTAAGCTCTGCGCTCATTTCGCTTTTGCGCGCAATGCAATCCCAATAAAAGTCGTGATTATAAACCTGCGCGGCGTTGTTAAAGATACCGCCTGAGCTTTTCATCAAGATATCATAAAGCCCGGCTTTTTCAAATTCGGTGCCTTTTACGAGGTTATTTAAATTTGTAACGTAAGCTTGGTGGTGCTTGCCGTAGTGGTAGCTACAGGTGTCGCTGCTAACGATTGCGTTTGATGCGGGATCAAATGGTAATTTTCTAAGATTAAACATGGTCTATCTCCTTTTTTATAATGAAATTTGAACGAATTATAAGATAAAAAAGTAATTAAATTGTTAATAGGATAAAATTAGTATTATTTTCTAAGTTTCGTTTTTAGTGTATTTTTGTAACACTTTTCTAAAATTTTAATAAATTTTAAATATTAAATTTAAAGCTTGTAATCGTTCTATAAAAGATTTTTGTTACATTTTTACTCATATTAAAATAAATTTTTGGGAATTATCGAAACAAAATTGCCAAAATGTAATTTTTGTATTTTATAATTTCACTTAGCTATAAATAATTTGTAGTGAATCAAATTTTACACTAAGGATTCAAAATGAAACTTAAACTTCTCTCCGCACTTTTCTTAACTTGTGCGCTTGCGGGCAGCGCTTTTGCAGCTCAAAAGGTTTATACTATAAAATTTGCTCACGTTGTAGCCCCTACCACCCCAAAAGGTAAGGCGGCGGACTTCTTTGCTAAACGTGTTGAAGAGCTTAGCAAGGGAGCTATCAAAGTTCAAGTTTTCCCTTCCGCTCAGCTAATCGATGATGACCGTGTATTTGGCGCACTTAAACTAGGCAACGTTCAAATGGCGGCTCCAAGCTTTTCTAAATTTACGCCTATAGTTCCGCAGTTTCAGCTGTTTGACCTACCGTTTATATTCAAAGACGAAGCACACCTTCACAAAGTTCAAGACGGTGAAGTCGGCAAAGCTTTAAAAGATCTAGTTACCAAAAAAGGCTTTGTGGCGCTTGATTACTGGGATGCGGGATTTAAGCATTTTAGCTCAAGCAAAAAAGCTATCGTTGAACCAACAGACGCAAGCGGACAGAAATTTAGAATCCAAAGCTCAAAAGTTCTTGAAGAGCAGTTTAAAGTAGTTGGCGGAAACCCGCAAGTATTGCCGTTTTCAGAAGTTTATTCAGCACTTCAACAAAGAGTTGTAGATGCGACAGAAAACCCGCTTTCAAACTTCTATAACTCAAAATTCCATGAGGTTCAAAGCTCACTTACTCTTTCATCTCACGGATACTTGGGATATCTAGTAGTAATCAGCGAGAAATTCTGGAAGAGCCTACCTGAAGATATGAAAAAACACGTAAATCAGGCAATGACAGAGGCTACTGCTTATGAGCGCGAAGAAACCGCCAAAGAAGATGCGCACATAGTTGAGATGCTTGAAAAATACGCAAGCGAAACTAAAAAACTTGAGATTTTAAAGCTTGATGAAGCTCAAAAGGCTAAATGGGCGGAGGCTATGAAAGGAATTTATCCGAATTTCTATAAAGTCATAGGACAAGACCTAATCGAAAAAACTATAAATACAAAATAGGCTCTTGTAATGCAGAGATTCTTTGAAATTTTAGATATCGGCATCGCTTCTGTAAACAAGACGATAGCCGTGGTAGGCATAGTAGCTGGGACGCTGCTTGCCTTTGTTAACGTCGTAATGCGATATGTGTTTAATAGTGGCTTTTCCTGGGCGGGAGAGGCCACTAATTATCTATTTATATGGTCTGCTTTTTTTGCCGCGGCATACGGGTTTAAAAAGGGCATACACATATCAGTTACTATTCTTATAGAGAAATTTCCTCCTCAACTAGCAAAGATATATCTTGTATTTTCAAGCATTTTAACTACGGCTTTTTTACTTTTTATAGTGGTTTACAGCATTCAGTATCTACAAATTTTACATGAGCTTGAATTTATGAGCGTGGATTTAAATATGCCTCAGTGGATACCTATGCTAGTGCTTCCTATAGCGTTTTTAGGAGCCAGCTATAGAGCCGGCGAAAAGATCATAGAGATATCAAAGACTCCTGCGGACAAAGTTATCAGAAATGCCGAAGCAGAGATGATAAAAGACACCGTAAGCGTAGATAAGTAAGGACAAGCGATGACTATAGCATTTTTATTTATATGTCTATTTGGACTTATGCTTATCGGCGTTCCCGTAGCTATCTCTCTTGGAGCAAGCACCGTTCTTACGATGCTGTTTTTTACCGATCTTGATGTGGCAACTATACCTCAGCTTATATTTGACGGTATCAACAAATTCTCTCTAATGGCGATTCCTATGTTTATCTTAGCGGGAAATTTGCTAAGCAAGGGTGGCTCGGCTAGAAGAATTATAGATTTTGCAAAGTCTATGGTAGGACACCTCCCCGGCGGACTTCCTATGAGTGCGATATTTGCTTGTATAATTTTTGCCGCAGTTAGCGGAAGTTCTCCTGCTACGGTTGTTGCTATCGGCTCCATTATGTTTGCTGCGATAAAAGAGGCAGGCTATCCGCCTTCTTATGCGGTTGGCGGTATCGCAACTGCCGGCTCTTTGGGAATTCTAATACCGCCTTCGGTTGTTATGATCGTTTATGGTGTAACGGCTGAAGTAAGTATCGGCAAGCTATTTATGGCTGGTGTTATCCCGGGTATGCTTCTTGGAGCTATGATGCTAGCACAAACCTATTTTGGGGCAAAGAGACTTGGATTTACAGCGGGCACTCCTGAGCCTATGGGCGAGAGAATCAAAAAATTTAGCAAAGCGTTTTGGGCTCTACTTATCATAGTTGTCGTAATCGGCGGAATTTACGGAGGAATCTTTACTCCTACCGAAGCTGCAGCTGCAAGTGCCGTATATGCGCTGTTTATCTCGCTTTTTGTTTATAGGGATATTAAGATAAAAGATCTTTGGAGTATCTGCCTTGACTCTGCGATGACTACAGCGATGATATTTTTTATCATCACAAACGCAGTTGTGTTTGCCTACTTGCTTACAAGCGAGCAAATTCCGCAAGCCATAGCAGACGCTATACTTGGTGCAAACATCGGCAAAATCGGATTTTTAATCTTTGTAAACATTATCCTTTTCATCATGGGTCAGTTTATGGAGCCTTCAAGCGTGGTTATGATCATGGTTCCGCTGTTGCTTCCTATCGCGCTTCAGCTTGGCATAGATCCGATCCACTTTGGTATCGTGCTGATCGTAAACATGGAGATAGGCATGATAACGCCGCCTGTCGGGCTTAACTTATTTGTCGCAAGCGGACTAACGGGCATGAATCTAAAAGATGTCATCATGGCTTGCTTGCCTTGGACGCTTACACTATTTATAGGACTTATACTTATCACATACATCCCGGAAATTTCACTCTGGCTTCCGAATTTGATGTATGGAAATTAAAATTTACTAGGTCGGAAAATATATCCGACCTACCCCTCTTATCTTTTTATGATATTAAAGCAAAGATTATTAGCAAATTTATATAAGTGAAATTTAGTGCGGATATTAAACGATTTAAAGCCTTATAGGAAATTTTAAAGCTATCGATATAAAGAAAAAGGCGTAAATTTAAACTCTACTGCAAGCATAAATTTAGCCTTTTAAACGATAAAATTTAAAGCGGTTAAATTAGGCAAAGACAAACCTCAAGCTACATCTCGTAGCTATCTTCTTCATCTTCGTCCTCATAGCTATAGTCGTTTTCGTCGTAGTTGTAATTATAGCCGTTAGCGTCGCTCTCATCGTCGTATTCGGCATAATCCTCTATCTCTTCATCTTCGTATTCAAATTCATCACCCATCATGATAACTCCTTTAGTGTTTTATCTATGTCTTTTAAATTTTCAAGATATACGCTTTGGCTAGGGAATGCAAAGCTAAGTCCGTTCGCCTCGACTATATCCATGATTTTTAGCATCACATCTTGCTTAACCGCCAAGAAATCGCCCCAAATAATTGTCTTAGAAAAGCAATATATCATAATATTTATACTGCTATCGGCAAATTCATCAACCACTACAAACAAATTTGTCTTATAGCCTGCAAGGTCATCTACCGAAACTATATTTTGCCTAAATCTTGATGAAAAATGCGTGCTTTTTGACGCAAGATCTTCAGGTTTTGCTATAGCCGGATGGTTTAAAAGCATATTTCTTATATCGTCTGCACATTTTTTCACCTGAGCCGAAGTCGCACCGTATTCAAGTCCCACATTCATTCTGATTCGCCTACCCAAACGACGCCTGCTCCAGTTTCTAATCGGATCGCTAGCAAGCTTTAAATTCGGCACAAAGATAAGCGCATTATCAAATGTCCTAACTGTCGTTTTTCTAAGTCCTATCTCAACCACCGTTCCTTCGATATCTCCGCACACTATCCAGTCTCCTTGCGAAAAAGAATTGTCAAACAAAAGCATGACCGAAGCAAAGAAATTCGCAAGTATATCTTTAGCTGCTAAAGCGACCGCAAGACCGCCGATACCAAGAGATGCTATGATCGCACTTACGTTAAAGCCAAGGCGGCTTAGTATGGCTAAAAGCGCTATTACGACGATAATAAAATAAATTATCTTAAGGATCAGATTTATAACCTCTTTGCGTCCGCTTTTTTTGGTTATCTCGCTGATAAAGACTATGCCATAGCCGTTAAGCATGCCAAGTATCAGCCAAGCTGTCGAAAAGATAAAGACTATTGATGAATAATTTGCAAATTTAAGCGGAACCGGCGCAGGATAATAAAATATCGCCAAGCAAATTTCAATCGCATGCATAGTAAGCATGAAAAGCATCGGTCGCTTTATGATGTTGATAACCCTATCTTTGGTCTCTTCCTCTTGATTTCCCTTAGGATACATTTTGATCATAAAAAGATAGGTGATCTTTGATAATATCCTAGTAAAAGAGATAAAAAATATAAATACAAATAATATTATGATTATTTTTCCGAAATTTACACCGTCTATTTTAAAAGGAATTTTCTCATTTACAAAATCAATGGCGACTCGCAAATTTAGCTCTGAAAAAACGTAATTTGAGCTCATTAAATCAGCATTATCTTTAAGATAGACTAAAATTTCCTCAAAAGTTTTTCTATGAAGCTCTAGCCCCTCAAAAGCACCTATAAATTCCTCTGTTAAGGCGGGGTCTATCCCCTCTCTTATCTCCTTTGTGTTTGCGTAGGATGTGGTTTGAAGGTTTAGCAGCGTCTCTTCTATGAAAGTTTTTACTTTCGCGGGTTTGGCTCTTTCGTTAAAAAGCTTTTCTAGTCCAAGCACCGAGCTATAAAAAATCTCATCTATATTCATCTTTTGAAGCTCAATGGCGTTTTGGATATACATACGTTTATTACTACTATTTTTTAGTCTTTTTACCCTGCTTTCGAGATTTGATTTTTCTTGTTTGAATTTATCTATCTCATCTTTGCCTACTTTAGCTTGCATTAAAAGGGACGGAATTTGATCCAAAAGCTGATTTTTCTTTACTAAAATTCCTTTAAAAAGACTATTTGCATCGGCGGTTTCGTTTTTATCGGTTGCTTGAGCCTTTACTAAGGCTATTTGATTATTTATCTTGTCGATCTGCCTTACGATAACGACTATATCGACATCATCAAGCTCTACTGCGATCAAATTTAAAGGCAGGATAATAAAACTAAAAATAGCCAAAATCATCTTTTTCATCTATCAACTCCAAGTAATCTAAAACTCTTTGAAACTACGTTATAGTTATAAATTTCGCCCGTCTCTATGATGTAGTGCCACACATAAATTTTAAGACTTCCGTCTCTAAATTTTGCTTTTACATCAGGATAAGTAAGCAAATTTTCATAAGAATTTATGACATTTAATCTCTCTGTTAGCCACTCTCTCCTTGCGCTATCTTTAGGATCAGGCAAAAACCCTTCGACTCTCTTTTTAATCGGATCAAGCAAATTTAGCCATCTTTTCACGTTTGGCGTATTTTTAAATTTACCCTCGTCAAGATAAAGTGCTGCACATCCTCCGCAGTTGCTGTGTCCGCAGATTATGACGTTTTCGACATTTAGCGTTTGCAAGGCATACTCGATAGCCGAAGTTGTAGCTAGATACTCCTGACTGGTTCTGTAAGGAGGAATTATATTTGCGATATTTCGCACCACGACAAGATCGCCGGGCATTGTATTTGTGATCAAATTTGGCACCACTCGCGAGTCGATACAGCCTACAAAAAGAGTATGTGGAATTTGCTTTTGTCCAAGACTTTCAAACAGCTCTTTGTGCTCTAAAAAGCCCTCTTCCATGAATTTAACAGCGCCGTCTAAAAGTGCCTCCATCGCTACTCCGAAATTTTATTTTTTTTAAATTATATCAAAAACGCTCTCAAGGTTGGTTAACGGCTTGTGAAATAACATTTTTTAGTGGTTTTAAAAAATCTTTTATACTTTATTTACTATTTTTTAGATAAATTTATAAAAAATTACATAAGGAGAATTGATGAGTTTATACAATAGAAATTATGCAAACTCACACGAACAAGAGTTGGCGAGAGAGTATTCTCAAAGCTCGCTTAGCACGTTTATCAAGCAGACTTACCAGCTGTTTGCCGCTTCACTTCTAGCAGCAAGCGTTGGGGCATATGTCGGTCTTGGCATAGCGCATATGTTTATAGGAAATTTACCTCTATTCATCGGACTTGTAGTGGTTGAGCTGGGGCTTTTATTCGGTCTTATGGCAGCTAAACGCAAAGCGGGATTAAATTTAGTATTGCTTTTTGCATTTACGTTTGTTAGCGGTCTTACGCTTACTCCGCTTCTAGCTTCGGTTTTAGCGATGCCGGGCGGCGCTAGCATAGTGGCTCAAGCATTTACGCTTACGACTGTTGCATTCGGTGCATTAAGCGTGTTTGCGATGAATACAAAAAGAGATTTTACAGCTATGGGCAAAATGCTCTTTATCACGCTTATCGTAGTAATAGTAGCGGCTATTATGAATCTATTTTTCAAAAGTCCGATTTTTCAGCTTGTTATCTCAAGCGTAAGCGCGATTTTATTTAGTGCATACATCCTTTACGATACGCAAAATATCATTCGAGGTAACTACGAAACTCCGATAGAAGGAGCGGTTGCACTATATCTTGACTTTGTAAATCTATTTACTTCACTGCTTCAAATTTTAGGAATCCTAAATAGAGAATAAAATGAGCGGCGATTTAAATGAGCGTATTTACAGAGTAATTGACGCAAATTTAAATAGACTCAAAGAGGGTTTAAGAGTCGTTGAGGACATCAGAAGATATGTCTTTGACGACTTTGTCCTCTCTTCTAAAATCAAAACACTCAGGCACAAAGCCAAAATCAACTCAAGCGAATTTATCAAATTTAGAGACGCTAAAAATGATGTGCTAAAACCAAGCGTAAAAAGCGAATTTGATAGAGCAAATTTAGCGGATCTACAAATAGCAAATTTAAAACGCGCACAAGAGAGTGCAAGGGTTTTAGAGGAATGCTTTAAGCTTATCGATGCTACAAATTCGGAAATTTTCAAATCCATCAGATACGATCTTTACGAAATCGAAAAAGAAATTTAGAGAATTTTTAAAACTTTTTTAGTATAATCGCTACTAATTATTTTCAAATTTAAAGGATTTTTTGTGAGTTCATTCTTTTTGGTTTTACAATTCGTTTTAGCGGCAATTTTAACCGTAGCCGTCTTGCTTCAAAAGAGCTCTTCAATCGGACTTGGCGCATACAGCGGAAGTAACGAAAGCTTATTTGGCGCAAAAGGGCCTGCGGGATTTTTGGCTAAATTTACTTTTGTGGTTGGCGTTATTTTCATCTTAAACACACTTGCCTTAGGTTACACTTACAACACTCAAACAAAAAAATCGCTAATTGATAGCGTAGATACGAAAAACATTACAGTTCCGGCTCCTAGCGCAACTCCGGCCGCGCCTGTCGCACCAAGTGCTCCTGCTGCACCTATAGCGCCGGCTAAATAAATTTGCGAGAAAAAAGTGGCTAAAAATATCTGTTTGAAATTTTGCTTGGCGTTTTTGCTTACAAGCGTTTCTCTTTGGGCTGATGCACATATATTTAACTATCATAGATTTAACGATCCAAGACACCCAAGCACTAATATCTCTAATGAAAATTTAAGAGAGCAGTTTGAGTTTTTCAAAAATAACGGATATGAGGTCATACCTCTTTCAAAACTAGTAGAAGCGCTAAAAAACGGCGAAGAAATTCCGGATAAATGGGTAGTTTTAACGGTAGATGACGGATACAAGAGCTTTTATGAAAATGGGCTTCCGATATTTATCGAGTACGGATATCCATTTGCTTTGATGGTTTACGTTGAAGCAAGTGCCAAAAAATACGGCGATTTCATGACCTTTGAGCAGATCAAAGAGGCAGCAAAATACGGCGAAATCGGCTATCACTCATACGGGCACCTTCACATGGTGGGTCTTAGTAACGATAGATTAAGATATGATTTTGAAGACGGCATTAGAATTTTTGAAAAGCACATGGGCTATAAGCCAAAGTATTTTGCCTATCCGTACGGAGAATACAACGATAAAGTAAGAAATATGTCCGTAGAATACGGGCTTGAGGTTTTACTAGCTCAAAATTCAAGCGCGGTCGGCAAAGGTAGCGACCTGCTTGAGCTTGACAGAACTCCGCTTATGGATGGAACCGATCTAAAGGCTGCTCTTGCTATCAAATTTTTAAAAGCCGAATGGGTAATGCCAAAAGACTATCCAAAAAACAATAAAATAGACGAGGTTGTAATTAAAACCGACGAAAATGCGTCATTTGGATATTTTTCCGCAACAAGTAAAGGTACTAAAAAAGTAAAGCTTGAAGACGGTCAAATGAGGATCAAATTTAAAGAGCCTATCGACAGATACAAAGTAAGAATGAGCCTAAAAGTAAACGGCAAAACGACAACAAAAATTCTAGTAAAGGATATAAATGCTGAATGAAATTTATAACAAACAAAAAGAGTCTTGCGACAGATGCATAGACGGCCTTAAGCGCGACTTTTCAACCCTTCGCACAGGTAAAGTAAGCATAAGCATAGTTGATAACATCTTTGTTGATTATTACGGAAGTCAAACTCCGCTAAATCAAGTTGCAACCGTACTAACAAGCGACGCAAGCACTATCAGCATAACTCCGTGGGAAAAATCAATGCTAAAAACTATCACGGCAGCGATCTCTGCGGCAAATATAGGCGTAACGCCAAACAACGACGGCGAGAGTGTGAAGCTGTTTTTTCCTCCTATGACGGTTGAGCAACGCCAAGAAAATGCAAAGCATGCAAAAGCCATGGGCGAAAAGGCGAAAGTAAGCGTTAGAAACATAAGAAAAGACGCTAACGATGATGTAAAAAAACTTGAAAAAGACAAATCAATCACCGAGGACGAGAGCAAGAAAGCTCAAGACGAAGTGCAAAAAATAACCGATTCATACACTACTAAAATTGATACTTTAGTAAAAGAAAAAGAGGCTGAACTACTTAAAGTTTAAGCCTAAATTTACGGCTTGTCACTCTAAACAAGCCGTAATCTCTAGCTTGCAAATTTAGCCGAAATTTATAAAGGAGAGCGATGAGTGCGCTTTTACCTATCTTGCAACAAATCAAACCCACCATCTCATCTCATAAGATCGAAATTTTAACAGCCTTTGCGTTTACGCTCGCCGCTTTGTTTTTGCCGTATAAATTTTTAGAAGCAAACTTTGAATACTGGCTATTTTCGCCACTTTATCTAGTCGTAATCTATCTAAGCAGGTACAATAAATTTGCTTATACATGCTCTATTTTAGTGCCGATAATCGGCTCTTTTATTGTTTATGCCCTAGAGTATAAAAGTGATTTTTACTTCCATAATGAAAAATTTTGGGCTGTTTATACTATAGCGGCGATTGCGCTTTTGGCTGATAAATTTGCAAAAGACGACGAAGGATTTATCAAAAATGCGATAAGTAAGATTTTAAATTTAGCCTTGGCGTTTGGTATATTTGCACTACTAGCCATCATTATAAGCTTGATAATTGCGGCATTTGACTACTTTTTTGATACCGATTTGTATAGAGTAAATTTTTTGGTCAACTTTCACGTGGCAAATTTTATCGCGCTCGTGCCGTTTTTATTTCTGCTTTTTGAGGATAAATTTTATTTTAGGGATTCAAACCAACTTTTAAAAAACATTTTAAATTTCATCCTGACACCCACTCTTATCATCTACACAGGCATACTTTATCTTTATATGGCAAATATCGCCTTTATAAGCGGCTTGCCAAAGGGCGGAGTTGCGATTGTCGTGCTTATTTATCTGCTTGCGGGATTTATCCTAACAGCCTTAGATAATGTGGTAAATTTGGGTTCAAGCAGTACTCTTAAAACAAGTAAAATCTCAAATTTTTATAAATTTTTTGCCTATCTAGGATCAGCCACTCTCATACTTTTATGGGTTGGAATTTTAGAGCGAACGGATACATATGGTCTAACTCCAAGCAGAATTTATCTCATCGCAGCAGCTACCCTAGCAACGATAATCTACATGCTAATGATGGTTAAAAGGTTATTTTCTTATAGAATTTGTGCCGTTATAAGCGTGAGTCTAATCTTGATAACATTTTTTGTTATAGATGCCAGAGGAATTTCGCTCAATTCGCAAATTTCAAGGATGCACTCTTATCTAAACGAGCTAAATTTAACCGACCAAAACGGTGAAATAAAAAAGATAGACATCTCAAATTTAAGCTCAAATGACAAGATTAAACTAACCGATATGGCGTATGCTATCAAAAACCTAGACAACAACTACTCTTTGCCAAACAATGAAAATTTACTTAATGAACTAACGCATTATGGCTACTTGCCAAGGACCGCCAAAGAGGCGACCGAGTATAGAAGCTTAAAGCTAAGTAGCACTCAGATTGCACTATCTGGATACAAAAACTTGATAGTAGATAGCTTAAACTACGAAAGAGAGGCATTGCAAGAGCAGGGTTTCATAGAAATTTTTAAAGATGATCAAAAAATCGCATCAATCAACATGAACGATCATATTAAGCGCGTATTTGAGAAGCGAGGGCTTGATTTTTACACTATTTATTCTTACGAAATTATAAATCAGCTTGCAGACGATCTGCTTGTGATATACACAGAGAAAGGAGTGCTTGTGATAGACTGGCTTGAGCTTAAAGTGAGTCCAAGTCAAGGCTACAGCCTACTTAGAGCCACGCCTGCTTTCTTTTTAGAAAAAGAGTAGCTTAAGCGCTTGCGTGCTAAGATAAACCTAAAAATTTCAAAGGCTAAAATATGAATTTAGAGCAAATTTACAAAGATGCAGGCGCTTATCTTAAGGGGCATTTTCTACTAACTAGCGGCAACCACTCGCAGTTTTATCTACAAAGTGCAAAAGTGCTTGAAAATCCGATAATAGCAGGCAAATTAGCCGATGAACTGGCTCGCGTGATATCTGAAGCGGGAGTTAAATTTGACACCGTGTGCTCGCCTGCAATAGGTGGAATTTTAGCAGGATATGAGCTTGCTCGCGCAGCAAAAAAGAGGTTTATATTTACCGAAAGAGTTGATAGAGTGATGACTCTGCGCCGCGGCTTTGAAGTGCATGAGGGCGAGAAATTCGTCATCTGCGAAGATATCATCACCACAGGTGGCTCCGCGCTTGAGGCGGCAAATATTATCAGGGACCTTGGCGGAGAGGTGGTTGCATTTGCAGCACTTGCAAGCAGAGGCTTTTGTCCGCTAACAAATTTAAAAAACGAGCGCAAGCCAAGCTGCAAGCTGCCAAGCGATCTTCCGATCTTTGCGCTTGGAAATTTTGAATTTGAAATTTACGAACCGCAAAACTGCCCACTATGCAAGGATGGCAGCATAGCCATAAAGCCGGGCAGCAGAGGAAATTAACAAATTTTAGCGGATTTAAGCAGGGATAATTTAAATTTATCCTGCTCCTAGTAGAGCAAATTTAATATCAAAACAGGAGTAAATTTGGCAAAGCAAAAAGCAATCATCGCAAGCGTGCCTTCGCGGATAAAGGCCTTTATAGCCGATGTTTTTTTCATACTTATGCCAATTCTTTATATCACGACTTACGCTGTTTTAGACGGCAAAAACGAGTTTCAAAACAACCAGCTGGCAATCTTTATCACAAATTTTTTATTTGGAGTTATCATCTGCATTTTTCAAAGCATCAAAGCGCAAACTCCAGGCTATAAAAGCCAAGACATATACCTTGTGAATTTAAAAAATGGGCAAAAGTTAGGATTATTTCACGCATTTCTTCGCTATGTATGCTTTGTTTTAGCGGGTTTTAGTTTGATTGGAATTTGCTTATGTTTTTTCCGAAAAGACAGGCTAAATTTGCACGATTTGCTTACAAATTCAGCTGCGGTTAGCAAGAAATAAAATAACCGATAGCGATATTTAAAACTTTATTTATCAATCTTGTAAAGTTGCAAAAAATATAATGAGAAATACTAATTCTAGACAAGAATAATTATAAAATATAAAATTGATTATGCAAAAAAATGAGATAGTTAATAAAAAATAGGCTCTATTAAAATACTTCATTGATATTTCTTGACAAAAAATACTAATCTGAATCGCTATATCCGTAAAACACTAAAGAGATACTGCAAATTTAAGAAGCTATTAACATAGATTGTTGCTTTAGGACATTATCGTCTTTTATACAATATTTAGTTGCATTTTTTGGAATCTAAAATATCATAATCAACACTATATTTTAACAGAGCCAAAAAATATAATTAGATATAACCCGAGCCAAATGGCTCAGGTTATAAAGATATTATATAACGTTTATATCGTTATCTACTTCTATTTTAACGGTTCTGGTAGCGCCGCTATCTGTTGTAACCGTGGATTCGTATGTAGTATATCCATTTGTCGATTGGTTTTGAGCCTTAGTGAATCCTTTAAGTTCTACTTCGTTACCGGTCGTATTATTAGCAGCTTGTATTACAAATGTTACGTCACCGCTATCCTTATCCATAATATCGAGTATATCTTGAGCATCTATGCCCGCTAGCTTATTATTGCTATCGTTAAATCTAATTCGCTCAAAATTCTCAATCTTAGCATCAAGTTCGGCTTGATCTATCTTACTAAAGTCGATAGTTTCTCCGCTTCCGGCATCAGATAGTGAGCTTTTTGATCTATTGCTTACGGTAAGAGTATCATATCCTTCTCCGCCATCTAGAATCGCATCTTCTATTGTTATCTTTTCTCCTTCGAATCTAAACGCCTCAAAAGTAGTTATATTATCGTTTCCGGATTCGCCATATACCTTATCCACTCCTACTCCGCCACAAAGTTCGGCATCGCCACCTTCACCGCCGTGTATCGTATCATCACCCTCTCTACCGTATATACTATCAGCTCCTGTGCCACCGCTTATAAAATCATCTCCGTGGTTACCAAAGATAATATCATTACCATCACCACCGTGTATCGTATCGTCCCCGTAACCGCCATTGATATAGTCACCGCCTTCGCCACCGTAAATATTATCCTTACCGTCTCCGCCAAAGATAATATCGCGATCTCCCCCGCCGTGTATGATATCATCGCCTGAACCGGATAGTATAATATCTTTGCCGTCGCCTCCTAATATTACATCATCATCGCCGGTATGACTCATATTCTTGTCTATAGCCAAAGTATCTTTGCCTACTATAGGTTTAACCATATCCAGAACCTCTTGTAGCTTCTCATCGGCTTGTTGAGTTCCGTCTTTGCCGTTTAGCCATCTAAGGTTATTTCTAAGAGCTTGGATCTCATCCCTAGTTTCGCCAAAGCTATCAATTACGCCCGATACTATAATATCATCTCCGCTACCAGCATTGATATAATCATCCCCTCTGCCGGTAAGAATTTTGTCTTTACCCGAACCGGTAAATACATCATCATTACCGTAAGAAGTTGTAACCTTACTATCAACACCTGCAACACCTGCGACATCTCTTAGCTCTACTCTTGTATTTTTAGCTATATCTTCTATAGAAAATTGGTGTTTGATATTTTCAAAATTTCCCTCATAGACTATACTAAATGTTCCGTCAGGATTTAGTTTAAATCCTCCTTTAGGATCAATAACATTACCTTTTTCATCTATTAACTTAAATGCGCCATTATTAAAGTGCTCTTCTAGTTTATAACTCTCAGTTACGCCTTTATCGATCACTATTCCACTAAATACGGTCGTATTATTGGTTGCATCGTATTTAGCAACTAAATCTCTAATCATAGGTGCATTGTAATCAACGGTAAATCTAACGGTGTTACTATCCACCGGACCATCTATTTTAAGATCATAAACGCCGTCTTTTAATCCTGCATTAGGATTTCTTGCATATAAATCGTCTGACCCAATATCTGCTTTTATAAACGGTCTATTTTCAACTTCTTCTTTCCATAGTCCATCTTCCTTGGACTCTGCTACGACATAATCTTTATAAGTCTTATTTGCATCCGCCTCTATAGCTGCTTTGACTTTGTCGTCAACGCCTATTTTATTTATAGGAATTTCTACGCTCGCATTTGTATCAACATCGGTAGCTATAATCTTTGGATTATAAGATTTTAACTCTTCTGCCACAATACCTGAAATATGAGGATTTCTATCATTTGAAATAATTCTAGAACCATCATATCTAAATCCCGAATCATTTAGCTCCATGCTTTTAGCGTCAGGATTATAAGTATTAACACTATCGTTAGTAGTTAAATCATGACTATTGAAAATTTGAGTTATTTCAAAATCAGGAAGAAGAGTTGCCGAATCGCTAGCTTCTTCACTGGCATTTTTATTTGAATCCTCTAAAACAGCCTTGACTATAGCCTCTTTGCCGTATTTAACAGGAACATCTATAAATACTCCCGGTGACTTTAGTCCATCTAATGGAGTTTTAAGCGTATCTTCAGTTACTTTGTATTCCAAAGTCTCTATTTTGGCATCAGGTCCGCTTCCTATAATAACAGTAATTTTTAGAACATCGCCGATTTGAGCACCGTCAGGAAGCTCTACTGCAACTTTTGATGTTTTAGATCCGTCTGTAGAATTCTCCGTGTCACTAATAATTGAATTATTATCACTATCTTCTATAAATGTTACTGTTGGTTTGCTTGGTACGCCAAAATCTACAGTCACTTTATCCTCTACCGTGAATGACTTGCCTAAAGTTGCAGACTCTATAAATGCCTCAGCTCTTAGCTTGTCTCCGTTATTGATTTTTACCTCAAAATTGGCACCTTCTTCGCTAAGCATATCAGGAGTAATCTCTCCTTTTTTAACCTCCAGCAAGACTTTTCCCTTATCGTCAAAAACTTTAAATGTTATCTTGTCTCCCGGTTGCACCTCCTGAAGAACTTTAACCCTTACAGTAGTTGTTTCAGGCTTATCTTTATTCTCATTTCTAGATAATACGTAATTATCGTCAAGATCTTCTACAAATTTAATAGAAGGAATGGCCTTAGGAGCTTCTGGTTGAGGATTGATAGGGTCTATAGCACCTTTTTCTATAGTAAGGTCGTCTGTGGATTTAGGACT
>NZ_JBJJXH010000015.1:0-27138 GCF_045504005.1 Campylobacter canis
TTTGGGCCTGTAAGCTCTAGACGTTTTGGCACTTCCCTTGGGATTGATCTGTCTCCTAAAGGGAAGTGTTGTAATTTTGATTGTGTTTATTGCGAGTTAACTCAAGCTAAGATAGTGGACGAGATATCAGATCCGCCAAGCGTTAATGATGTGGTAAATGAGGTCAGGCAAGCCCTTAAAAAAGATAAAAATATTGACGTTATAACGATTACCGCAAACGGAGAGCCTACTTTATATCCGAATTTAGCCGAGCTGATTGCCGAGCTGAATTTGATAAAAGGCGAGTCAAAACTTCTTATACTTTCAAACGGCACGGGTGTGCTTAATCCTAAAATTTACAATGCTCTTTTGGGGCTTGACATAGTTAAATTTAGCCTTGACAGTGCTATTCAAAAGACATTTCTTAAAGTAGATCGAGGCAAAAAAGATCTTTATGTTTCGGATTTGATTGAAAAAATGAGCGAATTTGGTAAGGAATTTGAAGGCGAGCTTGTGCTTGAAATTTTAGTTGTCAAAGGACTGAATGACACTAAAAAGGAGTTTGAGGCTTTAAATTTGGCTATAAATCAAATATCGCCTAGCAGAGTCGATATAAGCAGTATCGATCGCCCCCCGTCATATCCTGTTAAGGGTGTTTCAAGAGAATTTTTAAATGAGCTTGCTTGTGAGATCAAAAACATCCCATGCGTAGTAGCCAGTGCTAAATATAGCGGTGACCTGCTTGAATTTGATGAGGAGCAGCTTTTACGGCTGCTTGCTCGTCGTCCTCAGAGTGAAAATGACGTTAAAAACAGCTTTTCCGAAAACTCAAAAAGAAATTTAAATGAACTTTTAGAATCTAAAAAAATAAAAATAGTAAATATAGCCGGAGCTCATTTTTATAAACTAAGCTAAATTGGTTTTGTAAATTTGAATAGTATCTCAAAATTATCGACAGAAGTGAATAATTTAAGCTAAAATTAATTGACAAAACGAATGTTTTTCTCTATAATAACGCTTTCTTAACAACTTGTTCCGGATTAGCTCAGCGGTAGAGTAGTCGGCTGTTAACCGATTGGTCGCTGGTTCGAATCCAGCATCCGGAGCCATTTCCTTTCAGTTCCATTTTTTTCTTTATTTTTCCATTTTATTCTTTTTCTTTCTAAAAAGTTCTTAAAAAGCCTTAAATACGAGCTTAGAATCAACTATTTTTCTTTGATTTTTGATCTATTTTTGCTTAAATTTTTCTTATTTTTTCTTTAAATTTCTTATTGATTCTACTCTATTCCGAAAAAAAGTGAGTCAAAAGTGAGTCACTAGATAAAAACTTAAACAAGTGACTCACTTTTTAATAAGGTATGACTTTGAAACTTTTTATGATTATATGTTATTACAAAAATATATGTTTACTTTTTAGTTATTGGTTCGAATCCAAACATAGGACTATCAAAATCTATAATTTTATAAGTTCAATATTTATTGAGCTGTAGAGGCTATTCAAGGTTTTTCTTTTTAACATATTTATAAACTTATGACTTTATTATTCTATAAAAAAGTTAGTAAAAAGATTACAATATAAACAATTTTTAAATAAATCCTAAGAGTTAAAAAATATAATATTTAATATCAATTTTATTTTAAAAAAAGGAAAAATAATGAAAAGCAAAATTTCATTAAGCGTTGCTCTCCTGTTTGCTATAGGGGGGGGGGTTGCAAGCAGCCGAAGAGGTGAAGCTTGATGCCATAGAAGTGGCATCAGATTACTTAGGTGAAAGCACCGAGGATAGTAACTCTTACGGATACAAGGCAAGTAAAGCTGCTACTGGTTTGGAGCTTTCAATTCTTAAAACTCCACAATCTACAGATGCTTTAACAAGTAAAAATCTAAAACAAACAACTAGCTCGAGTTACGAAGCAAACGATGCATTAAATAGAGTTGTTGGTGTAAGTTTTAGAAAAAGAGACCCTGAAAGATTTGAAATTCACTCAAGAAACAGCGAAGTTGATAGTATCTCAATAGATGGCGTAACACTTCAAAACGCTCAGCACAATGGAATTTCCGAAGTAGGATTAACAGATACTTCGCTACTTGATAGAATCGAAATCGTTCGTGGTGCAACAGGACTTATGAAAGGTGCCGGAGAGCCTTCGGCAAACATAAACTTAGTCCGCAAAGTGCCGCATGTTACAAAAGATTTTGCAAGACTTGGATTAAGTTATGGATCTTGGGATTTTAAAAGAGTTGATACTGATTTATCTTATGCACTCAATAAAGACAGGAGTATTAGGGCAAGATTAAATTTTGCTCTACAAGACAGGGATTATTTTGTAGATAGATATAAATCAAGAAAAGGAGTAGTTGCTGGAGTTGTTGATTTTGATATCGGTGATAGCTCGCTTTTAAGAATTGGAGCCGATTATATAAATACTAAAAATAAAGCTACAATGTGGTCAGGACTTTTTAGAAAAGATGCAAGTGGAAACACTTTGGACTTTCCTATAGGCTATAACTTTTCACCGTCTTGGGCTAGTTCATCAAGTGTAGTTACTACACAATTCTTAAATTTTAGACATTTTTTTGATAATGATTTTGAGCTAGATTTAAGCTATAACCACCAAAATTTTAAGCAAGATTGGTATCGATTTGATGTGGATAATTCTACATATATTAACGGAAATTTTACAAAAGCATCGTCTTTATTTACAAAAGCAGATAGAAAAATTGATGTTTTAACGGCTAAACTAAGCGGTGATTACGAAATAGCAAATATTGCTAATCAATTTGCTCTTACTCTTCAAAGTAATAAAAATAAATTAAATTTTGATATTTACAAACCTACTACCGCAGCAGGAATTTGGGATTCTTTTGATTTTAGTGGCAGATTTTTTGAAGGCAAGTTTAATCAAGGTAGACCAGATTACGAATTAGCCGATAAGGCAAATATGAAAACAACCCAAAATTCAATTAGTCTTATTAATAACACTAATTTGACAGACAATCTTTCAGTCTTACTCGGTTTAAGACTCACTAAGTATTCAAGAGTTACAAAAACAGATCAAGGCAGCTGGTATGAAGCTGAAGATTATAAAAATAATAATGTATCTAAATATTTTGGTTTAACTTATGAATATATCAAAGGACATACAATTTATGCAAGTATAACCGATATTTTTACTCCACAAGCTGAAATTGACGAAAACAAGAAAAAACTTAAACCTATAGTCGGAACGAACTATGAAATAGGTTTGAAATCGCAATTTTTAGATGGAAATATAAACACTAATTTAGCGGTTTTTGAAACAAGACGAAATGGAGTTGCTTCGTTTGTTAAATCTATAGAACACGATACAATTTGGATTTATGAACCAGTAAATGGTGCTAAAACAAGAGGATTTGAAGTTGGACTAAGCGGAAATATTGGTAACCTAAATATTTATGGAGGTTATACTTATGCGGTCGCAAAAGATCATAAAAAACAACCTTTAAACACTTACATTCCAACAAAAACTTTTAAATTTGCTCTCGACTATGAAATCCTTAAAGGAGTTAACGTTGGCGGTGATTATAGTTGGAGAAATACTACATATTTAGCTTGGGATGATAAGAAATTTGATACTCCAGCTTTCGGAATTTTAAACTTGCATGCAAATTATCAAGTTACACCTAAATTTAAAGTTCAAGCAAATATCAACAACGCTCTCAACAAAAAACATATCTTAAATGATTGGGGTCGGTATACAAATGGCGAGCCACGCAATTTTATGCTAAGGGCTGAATACGAATTTTAGTTTATAAAACTCCTTTTTAAGTTTTTGGGCTAGATTTTCTAGCCCAAAAATATACCTTTAAGGCTTGCTTTGAAAAAAATGATAAAAAAATTACACCTTTATTTGGGTTTTGTTTGCGCTTTGATTTTTTTAAATTTATCAATATCTGGGATTATGATAAGCTTTTTTAATGATTATAGTCATTTGATCGACAAAGTTTACTATGGACAGATGAGAGGAGAGCAAAAGAGCCTTAATACAATTTTGACAGATTTAAAGAAAAAAAACCAAAATTTTGCTCTAGAGCGTATAGTTTTCGGAGATTATTATGTTGGCTTTAGAGGATACGAAAATGATAAAAGTAGAAGCTTTTATTTTTACTCTAAAGATGGTACTTTTATTGGTAGCAATATTGCTTCAAATAAATTTTTAAATTTTATATACTCTTTACATTTTAATCTTGGCTTCGAAATATTTGGCTATGAAAAAATTGGGGAGTGGATTATTACGTTAGCCAACCTTGGAATTTTATTTTTTATTTTTTCCGGTATCTATCTTTATATGCCTGATTTAAAGCGAAATTTAAAAAAATCAATGAGCTTAAATTTCAATTTTCGTAGTCTCGCTAAATTAAGGAATTTGCACTCAGTTTTTGGGCTTTATATTGCCTCTATTTTAATGATTATTTCGCTTACGGCTACTTACTATTGCTTTTCTTATGTCATGGATTTTATAAACAAATTTGAAAGTGATCTAAAATTTTCCCAGCCTGAGAAAGATTTTATAGGGATTGATTTTGACAAGGCACTATCTAGTTTTCAAAATATTAGCAATAATTCTTGGCTATGCATTTACGACAAAGATAGCTATAAGATTATATTAGGAAATTTTGACCATTATAATATTACAAGAGATGAAGATAAAAATTTTCATATGAAAGAAAGTAAGTATTATTTATATGATGTTATTTACAATCTTCACACGGGATTTTTTAATCGCTTTACACAAATTGTTTGGGTAATTTGTTGCATTGGGTTTTTAGTTGTAGTTTGGCTTGGTATCAAAATGGGATTTAGAAAAAGAAAAAAACTAGACACTAAATTTAACAATTTAAGCATGATCGATTTTTTAAGAAATCTACTAAATGTAACTAAATTTCCCTAATTCTTAAACCAAATTACCGGCTTTAAGCTTCCTAAACTTAAATCAGCAAATCTATAGAGATAAAAACCAAGTTCGCGTTTAGCTTTTATATCAGATAAAAGAGCTAACATTAACCTTGAAGCTAAGAATATGAGTAAGGAAGAGTTAAACAGCCTTGACTTTGAAACCATAGCTATTAAACAAGATAATAAATTCGTAAGCTTAAAAGAGCTTGGAGCAACAGCGATAAGTAATATAATGAAAAACAATGAATTAAGGTTTTTAATACATCTAGCAGATAATAACATAATAAGCTCAAATGAGCTATACAATATCTCATATCTTAACCATACTCTAAATAGCAATGATAAGCAGATACAAGAAAAGGATAGATTTTATAAGAGAGTGGATGTGAGGGTGTGAATTGGTGATACTAAATAAAAGAGTGAATTTAAGGCTTATGGTTATTAGGCAATATAATTAATCTATACTTCATATCTCAACACATCAACTTAACTGTTTTTATAAAATATGCTATAATACTTGTAATGCAAATAATACAAAGGACTAAATATGCAAATTTCAGTTAGACTAGATAAAGATATAGGAACTAAGCTTGAGAGATTAGCAAAAGATACCAAACGAACAAAAAGCTTTTACGTTCAAGAAGCCATAAAAAGATTCTTAGAAGATATGAATGATTATATAGATGCTATGGAAGAGTTAAAAAAGATAGAGAGTGATCCTAATCCTCAGTTTTATACTATTGATGAAGTAGCTAAAGAGCTTGGCGTAAAAATATGAAAGTAAATTTCAGTAAAAATGCGTTAAAAGAGCTTAAGAAGTTAGATAATAGTGTTGGCATTAAAATACTTAAAAAACTAAAAGAGATAGAAGGCTTAGATAATCCTCGTGATGAAGGCAAGCCACTTATTGGAAATCTATCTGGTCTTTGGAGATACAGAGTCGGAGGATATAGAATAATATGTAAGATAAAAGATCATGAGCTTATAGTGCTTGTACTTGGTGTTAGAAATAGAAGCGATGCTTATGATGGTGAGTTTGATAGTTGTTGATTTTATTGAGACAGTTTCAGCGGTTTGTATTAATGAATTCATTGAAAAAAGAAATGAGTTTTCATTTTTGTCGGCAGAGGAAATTATCAACAACATTATTTATTGTTGCGATAAAATGAAAATAGAATTAAACAACAACAATCGCGGAACTAGTATCTTGCTGGACTAATAAAAATAAAATAGTAATATTAAAAAATACATATGAAAAATTTTGAGCATTGTAATTAAATCTAAAAATATATAGCCAACTAATATAAGATACTAAAAGATATTTTAGTTAAATTTATAAAATATAAAAGTACCTAAAATACGGCATTTGATTAAACATAAAAAACCTATCATTTTTTTTCATATCATTTAAAACCCTAAACTTAGGGATTTAACCTATTTTTATAATTTTACCTTTTAAAAACCGATTGAAAAATTTATGAAATTTAACAAAAACTTTTCCTATTTGTTCCATTTTATTTCTAAGCTTATCCTATTTTATTCTACTTTATTCCGAAAAAAAGTGAGTCAAAAGTGAGTCACTACCATTTTTTTAGTAAGCTTAAAGTGGCTAAAATACAGTGTTTAATGCAAGCCGGTTCTGATTCAGCATCCGGAGCCATTTACTTGTAAAAACCCCTTTAAAACCCCGATTTTACCTATATCTAAGAGAGTTTAAGTCTTCTTGATTTTTGCATTTTTCCCCTTTATTTCCCCTCTGTTTGTTTTTATTTTCTAGATTTTTATGTGCTACTCTAAAATATTTTAAATCATATTATTTATCAAGCCATCATCAATGCAATTTTAAAAACTTCATGATTTTTGTCGCAAGTTGTTCTAAATCACTCTAAAATAATACATTTTATCAACTTTCTTTAAAAAACTATATTTTTTCAAAATAAAAGCGGCATCGCCAGTATAATTAATATTAGAAAATATTAGTAAAAGGATTTTAATATGGGAAATATAGATTTTTTTGAAAAAACTCTTGAGAGTCTTGAGCGTCAGTTTGTAGGCAGGCAGTCCCTAAACCGTCAAGAGACCGCTAGGGCTCTTGACATAGGTGTATCTACTCTTGATTTACGCATTAAAGAGGGTAGAAATTTACCTGAGTATATAAAAATAGGAGATGCGAAGAATTCAAGAATAGTATTTACTCTTGTATCAATCGCGCAGTTTCTAACCGAATCAAGACAAAAGGTAATATAATGAAAGTAAAGCATAGTCGAATTAACAAAATCTCCCTTAGACTAACCGATAATGAAATGAATTTATTGGAAACTAATGCATCTTTGTGTGGTTTAAACAAATCAGCCTTTGTAAGAGATGTTTTACTTAAAGCTAAACCCCCTATCCATAAATTCGATAAAGCTATGGTTAACCAACTTTCGCGGGTGGGGAACAATTTAAATCAAATCGCAAAGCATGTAAATATAAGTAGAACTATAGATAGAATGGTTTTAAAGCAGATACTTGATGTTAACAAAAAATTAGACAACTTAATCGATAAAAAATAGATTCAAAAATAAAACATGCTAGTTAAATTCTTTTCTAATGAACAAGGCGGAAGCATATCCGGGATCAACTATCTTTTAAATCATAGAGTAAAAGATAAAACCGCATATGTTATAAAAGGTAGTGAAAGCGTAACCAGAAATATAGTTTCAAGCATAACCAAAAAGCAAAAGCTATGTATGGGCTGTCTATCGTTTGAAGAAAAAGATATTGACTTAAAGACTAAACAAAGAGTAATAGATGAATTTGAAACTCTTCTATTTGGAGATGATAAGGATAGATACAATATATTATGGGTAGAACATACCGATAAACAAAGACTTGAACTAAATTTTGCTATTCCAAAGATAGACTTAATAACAGGACTAGCCTTTAATCCCTACTATGACAAAGTAGATAGAAAGCTAGTTGATTCTTGGCAAAATTACACAAACTTAAGGTTTAATCTTTCCGATCCAAAAGATCCTTCTAAATCTCATATACTTCAAGGTTCAAGAAAAGATTTAAATATAGTAAAAGACTATATAGAGCTTGAAAGGATTCTAGTAGATAAATTAATCAATAATGAATTTAGTTGCAGAGATGACATCTTACAAGCCCTTAAAGATAGCAATATAGAAGTAACCAGAATAGGAAAAGACTATATATCAGTCAAGCTACCAAATAGTAAAAAGGCTAAAAGATTTAAAGGAGATATGTTTCATGAAAGCTTTGCAGACACTACAAGCTTGGAGCAACTCAGAGAAAAGACACAAAGAAGAGCAAAAGAGTTTAAAGATACAAGGGATGGAAATAATGCTGGCGAACAAGAACCAAGAAGTTTCATCTTTGAAAACGAAATATGCAAACCTAGAGACATCTTTTCAGGAGTTGCAATTGAGAAATTTAGAATTATCAAATTCAAACAAAGCCTGTCAAAAAGAGATCAAGAGCTTAACAGACTCAAAACAAAACTTAACAATGCAATACAAAAAAGAAACAACTGGCTTAAAGAACAATCTTCAAGAGAGCCAAGAAGAAACTCAAATATATCAAATATTATCAGCGATAATATTTATAGTGATAGTTTTTATATCAATATGGAGTTACAGCCTCTATTCGGAAAACAAAAAACTCAAACAAACAAATCAAAACATGAAAACTTATATAAAACAAAATATAACTGGCAACCAGCAATAGATAACAAAACCAAAATTTTTACTACAAGGATGTATTATGACACTACTAGAGCAGGAATTATTCAAAGAATTAAAAATAAGAGATAAGCAAGAAAAAGAGAAATTAGAGTTGTTCAATCAAGTATTGCAGGAATTAAGGAGTTTGGACAAGAGATTGACCGGCTTAGAAGCAGTATTCAAAGAACAAACTCTAATACAACAAGAATTTCAAAATTCATTGATGGATTTAGAAGAAAGATTGATATCCTTAGAGAGTTGTCATTTGACATTATCTCAAGAGTTGGTTGGGTTAAAAGGGAAGTTAGAAACTTATTCAAGCTAAAGCCAAAGAAATCTCAAGATATATCCAAAAGAAGAGATATGAGTGATATGGGGTTTGGGTAGGATAAAATATACCATAAAATAAATAGACACTCTCTTGTCCATCCAACCTGTTATAATTATAAAAAACAAAAAGGACTAAAATGCTATCTAAATCACAATACACAAGAGGTCTGCAGTGTCCTAAGTCTTTATGGCTTTATAAATTTAGACGCTACCTTGAAAACAAATATATTGATAATACAAAATTTGAGATAGGTAATGAAGTAGGAAGGCTTGCACAAGAGTATTTTAAAGGCGGAATTCTAATAGAGTTTGATCCGAGTAACTTTGAAAGTATGGCAGAAAGGACAAAGGAGCTTATAGATAGTGGGGCAAAAATCATCTATGAAGCCACATTTATATCAAATGGTGTTTTTGCTATGGCTGACATCTTGGTAAAAAACGGTAGCGAGTATGAAATTTACGAAGTTAAATCAAGTACTAGTGTAAAAGATTATCATATAGACGATATCAGTGTGCAGTGGTATTGCATAAGCTCTGTTTTACCTCTTAAGAAAGCCTGTATCATGCATATAGATAACTCTTATGAGAGAGTTGGAAAGATAAATTTAAACGAACTGTTTCATATAGAAGATATAACAAATATAGTTATCGCCAAACAAGATGAAGTTAGAGATAACCTAACAAATTTAAACAATATGCTAAGCCTAGATGAGCCTGATATAAAGATAGGAACACAATGCTATAGCCCATTTGAGTGTAGTTTCTCACAGCACTGCTTTAAAGATGTGCCTGAAATTTCTATATTAAATCTATACCGCATTAATCAAACCAAGGCATACGATATGTATCATAACGGTATTGTAAGCTATGAAGATATTTTAAAAAGCGATATAAGCTTAACAGAAACTCAAAGGCTTCAAGTAAGCACAAATGATAACAGTCCATATATAGATAAAAGCATAATAGATGAGTTTATCTCTAATGTAAAATATCCTATAAACTTCTTAGACTTTGAGACATTTCAAGATGCTATTCCAAGATTTGACCACCAAAGACCATACGCCCAAGTAACCTTTCAATACTCGCTTCATATACTTCATGAAGATGGCAGATTAGAGCACTTTGAATTTTTAGGAGATGGGGTAAACGATCCAAGGCAAGCTCTAGCCAAAGATATGCTTAAAAAAATAACCAAGCAAGGATCGATAATGGCTTATAATATGAGCTTTGAGAAAAGCAGAATAAAAGAGCTTGCAGAGCTTTTGCTTGAACTCAAAGATGAATTATTAGCCCTTAATGAAAGATTTATAGATCTACTGGTTCCGTTTCGTTCTCTTGGATACTATGATAAAAACTTCCACGGTAGCTTTTCTATCAAGTCTGTTCTGCCTGCTTTATTTCCAAATAATAAAGAGCTTAGCTATAAAGAGCTTGATATACAAAACGGAGGAGATGCAAGTAGTGAGTATGCAAATCTAATCTATCAAACAGACAAAAAAGAGATAGAGAAAGTAAGGCAAAATTTACTTAAATACTGTCATCTTGATACACTTGCTATGGTTGAGATATTTAAGAAATTACAAGATCAAATAAAGACAAAAAGCATATTCTAGTTTTTATTAGAATTTCTAAAAATTTAAAGGAAAAAAATGAAAATATTTAAAAATAATGCCAGATATGGAATTAAAAAAGGCAATAAAGTAATAATAAAGCCCGAATTTAGCTATGTCAGAGAGATAAAAACTGGAAATTTTTTACTTGCAATAAGATTTAAAGAAAAAGAATGTACACTTTTTTTCTTTGATGGAGATCTTAAATTTTTACAACATGCTAGTTATATTTCAGTTTGTCCTAATGAGTGCGGATTTCTTGTTTGTTCTTGTAGTAACGAATTTATTAATGATAAAAAAATGGGTTTTTATGATGGTTTTGGCAAACTAATTTTACCTTGCATTTTTAGCAACATTGAACTAATGGATAACTTTTTGTTGGCTTTAAATAACGAAGGTAGTTTTTTATTTGATTTAAGCGGTAAAAAAGTTCAAAAATTACTTATAAATGGGGTGCAAATCAATCCAAATTCTAAAGAATTTGAATTATCAAATTATTATGGTTTATTACAAGTTAAAGATCAAAATAGTCAAGTTAGTCATTATAGCTTGGAGCTAGGAAAGCAAGTTTTACAATATTTTAGTGACATTTATTGCATTGTAACACTATCATCCAGCAATAATGTAATTAAAGCAAATTATGCTGGAAAATTTGGTGATAAATGGGGTATTAGCGATTTATATAATTCATATATCTTGCCATATCAACCAGCGGTTCGTTGTAGTGATTTTATTATTTTTGGTGATTTTAAAAAATATGGTAAGACCGAATATTGTGGAATTTGCGACCTGAACGGAAATGTTATATTGGAATCAAAATTACAAAAAATAACCTACATTGGGTGCGATATGTTTTATATTGAAGAATCAAATGCCATGGGCGGAGCTTGGGATGATTATTATGTGGATTCTAATGGTAAGAATATTCGTGCGTCTTGGTTTTATAAAGTATTACAGAAACTAGCTGATAATAAATTTATTGTTTTGAGTAGTGGTAAAAAAATCATTGTAAATGGTCTGGATTGGAATCATAGTGAATTATGTATTTGTGATGATGAGTGATTATGAAGGTTTAGCATTAACAATAAAAGTGCAATTTTTAAGATTGTGATATTTTTATATCATATTTAGCCAAAAATGTCCATTTTATATCACTATAATTTCTATACAAAAAGGAGAAATTGTGAAAAAATTTTACTATATTCACGGATACAACGGAGAAAGAGTTTTAAAAGCAAAGCATTTAAGTGAGGTTTTGGGTGTGGAAGTAGTACCGCTTTGCTATAATAGCAAGGCTGATTTTGAGACAAATTTAAAATCTCTTTTAGGCAATTTTAACAAAGAAGATGAAAGCACAAAAGTTATCATAGCTTCATCTCTTGGCGCTTATTATGCTCTTGCTTTAACTGAAGAGATTGATAATTGTTTTTTAAGACTTTTTAATCCCTGTTTAGATCCAAAAAATGAGCTTTTAAAATTTGGTTGTGAAGAAAAAATAGCTAGTAGTTATAGGGCTGGTAATGAGTTTTTTAAACTATTTGATTTAAAAATTTTTCTCTCAATTGACGATGAAATTTTGCCAAATAATATTAAAAATATAGAAAAATTTCTTAATGATTATAAAATCATTACAATAGACGACAAGCATCAAATAGATAACTTCACAAAATACAAAGATGAAATATTGCATTTCAAAAGAACAGATACAAAGATAGCAAATGATGAAAGTTTAAGCAAAAGATTACTGTCTCTAAATAGCCACTTAATAGAGCTTGAAGCTAAAATTTTAAAAATTATAGAAATTGATTTGGAGGCTTTAAAAAATTGTTGCGATATTCAAAACTCATATTTATCTTTTGTGATTTATTATTTTGATCGAAACAATAAATTGATTTTTGATGATAAATATGATTATCTGCCTGCTATTGACAATATAAGCTATGAATTTTCTAATTCTACTAATAAGTTAAATTGCAAGAAATTTAAGCACTTAGACTATCCTATGAAAGACCAAGAGAATTGCTTTTTTTATTCCAATCTTCACCATTCTTTGTACTATTACGATATTTTCAGAATTTATCATTTTAAATCTAGTATAGAAACAAAAATAAATATAACTAGTGAAGAGCTAAATTTAAAGCGTCTAAATATTAACGAATTAACTTATCTTGATAAGTGCAGTTATGAAGATGCACAGGAAGTTATAAAAATTAACAATTCCTTGAAAAAACTACAAAATATCTTAATTGAAAAGGCGCTTTTTTATGAAAATGAGCTTAATAAAAAACTTCAAAGAGGGTTAATCTGTGCTTATGATATATATTTTACTCTCAGCTTTTACATTGACGAAAGAGATCCTTGTTATAAAAAAGATATTGATAATTTAATAGCAATTGCAAGAGAGCCATTGAATATGACAAATGATATAAAAAGGCCTGAATTTATGAATAAATGGTTTAAAAAACATAATACAGTGCTTATTAGAACTAACTATAAACAGTATTTAAAAAATATACATATTTGCTATCTTTTTAGCCTGCTTGAAAACTATACAAATATTGCCTATGCGAATGATACACTCAACCAAATGTCACGAATAGGTCGTATTGATTTGGACATAGATTACACGCAGTATTTAAGTTAAATTTTATTTTTAAAGGATATGGTTTGGAAACAAAAGTAGATTGTGTGGAGCCAAATTTCACAAAGTTTTTTGAAGAATTTAATGGAGTACTAAAAAACTACAACGAGCAAGAAAATAAAAGAAGAATCCGTGGTTTGCATGATTACAATATTTTTACTACTTTGTTAAAAGAAAGTGATGAAGTCAGGCTTCACTCGCGGTTTTTATATTCACTGCTTAACCTAGAAGGCGGACATTATCAAGATGATTTGTTTTTACAACTATTTTTAAAAAATATTGGCGAGCAAGATTGGCTAGATACAAAGGGAGCAAAAGTATTTAAAGAATATGGAAATATTGATATTTATATCACAAATGAAGCAAAACATATTATCTTAGAAAATAAAATATACGCTAATGATCAAAAAGAACAAATTGAGCGATATATTAATTTTTTGTTTGGGCAAAATAATATCAACTGCAATAAACAAGAAAGACAAGATCCTGAGATTTTAGTGCTGTTTTTAAGTCCATTTGGGCGTAGTGCTAGCGAGTATAGTCTTGGTAATTATGAGCTTAAAAATGGAAAGCTTACATGTGGAAAATTTAGTGCGCGATACAAAGAAATTTCGTATCAGTCTGATATTTTAAACTGGCTTAATGAATGCGAGAAAGAAGTTGAGAATTTGACTGATTTAGCAGTGTTTATTAAACATTACAGGCAGGTTGTTTTAAGTATTACAAATCAAAAACAAGGAAAAAAAATGGATGAAATTTTAGATAAAATCATTAAAAACTATGGTATAGCAAGAGAGATAAATGCAAATTTTGACCAAGCTAAACAGTTTATGATTTTGAACTTTTTAGAAAAAATCGAAAAAGAGAGAAAATTAGAAGATCAATTTGAAGATAAAATTGTTTCTTATAAACTAGACAAATTAGAATTTAACAAGCCGCTTTTTACAATTCGCGATAAAAATTGTGGAGATAATGGATTTGTTTTCGCTCTAGAAATTGAAAATTTAAGCAGAATTTATCTCAGCATAAAACACAAGCAAAACATAAAAATAAACTACCAAAGCCTTGAAAATACAGCCTATAAGGAACTTCAAAGTAAAGTCGAAAAAGATCGCGGTAAAATCGAAAAGGATAGCGAAAGAATAGCTTGGGAATATATTTCTAAAGACATAGATATAGCTGATGAAATTCATAAAAACGAAGATGAATTTTACAAGCTTATTTTAGAAAGTCTTTTGGGATTTGTTAAATATTATGAAGAAGAAATCCGTGCAATTAACAATCAAGCATCACAGCAGTAGGTAAAAGGCGAATTCTCGCTTTTTACCGCTAAAACAAATCCTTAAGTTCATAATTTTTTAGTAGAAAATCTTTCATTTTTAATCTATAGTTTTTTAATGTAGCAAGATCATCCTTTAGTTTATTAGTAAAAATTGTAATGTCTTCTAAAGTTTCAAATTTCATTACTCTTTCATCGAATTTTAGTCTATTTCTTACAAATTTTATTTTTCTTGCAATAAGACATTGTCGTTTTTTGTCTATTTGAAAAAGTCGCTTTTTAAGATATGAGTCACCGCAAATCATACATACTCCGGAATCTATTGAAATAAATTTGTAGTCAATCTCAACTAGTGATAAATTTCTAGCCAAATCAAGTACAAAAATCTCACACAATCCAATATCATCTTTGAGACCGGCTAAAAATCTATTTATTTGTTGATCTGGATTTAATTCCGGCAGAAATTTTTCATTAAAAAACACAAGTGTTTGTAATTGTTCTATAAGATCAAAAATAGACTTAGTACTACAATAAAGCTCTTTTAAGCCATAATTAAAATCCTCTTGTTTGCTTTTAATGGTTGAGTCATATACATAAGAAACCAAATTTACAACATTTTCTAGCATATTTTAACTTCTTGAAAAATAATTAAAATTTTGTTGGCATGGAATCATTTTTAAGATACAACGGATGAGCGGGCTCGCCTGTTTTGTTGAGTTTTATACAGTATTTATTGCTAATTTTTTTACTTACTGCGGCACTTCTTTGCATAAAAGCTCCATTATTTCCCCAAGCACATACTACTTTGTCCGTTTTGTTGGTATATTCGCTTATATATTTATCATTTTCGCTTCCTGTCGGATCTTTGCTTTCAAAAAGAGCGTTAGGGTTTGTTGATACTAGCGCAAATAGATTTAACATATAAAAACCACCATATCCCCAAGAGTTAGCAAATTTGATACATTTTTTTATTGTTGAATCATCCTGTTTGCCATCAGCTATTGATGGATTTAAACCTATAAATGTTACCATAGGCTTGCTTTCATCCCAATAAATATCTGTATTTGCCATCTTTTGAAAATATTGCGTCTTGTTTAATTTGATTGTCCATTGCATCTCCTTTAAAATAAATTTAAAAAATTATATCGTAAAATAAAGCCACTTTCCTGTCCACTTTTTTAGTTAAAATTTGCTAAAAAGGAGCAAAAATGCAAGCAAAAATAGATTTAGCCAAAAACATAATAAACGAAGCAAACGCTATTATAATCACAGCAGGAGCTGGAATGAGTGTAGATAGCGGTCTACCTGATTTTCGTGGAGATCGAGGATTTTGGAGGGCATATCCGCCTTTAAAAGATAAGAATCTAAGCTTTACAGATATGGCAAATCCTCAGTGGTTCTTTTCTAATCCAAAGCTTGCTTGGGCATTTTATGGACATAGACTTAAGCTATATAATGCCACTACCCCTCACGAGGGATTTTATCTACTTAGAGAGCTTTGTAAAGAAAAAGATGATAACTACTTCATCTACACTTCAAACGTAGATGGACACTTTGCTAAAGCCGGGTTTGATAAGGATAAAATTTACGAGTGTCATGGAATCATACACCACACTCAGTGCATATATAAAGACGATGGAGCTATCTGGGCAATAGATGAGAATGAGATAGAGGTAGACGAAGATAAATTCGAAGCTACTAAGATGCCTATATGTAAAGAGTGTGGATGTGTAATGCGTCCAAATATACTTATGTTTTACGATGGTACTTTTAACTGGAATAGAACCAAAGCTCAGTATCATAGATATGAGGCTTGGTTAAGTAAAAACATGAACTCTAAAATTGCTATTATCGAGATAGGAGCTGGACTAGCCGTTCCAACTATAAGAGCTTACGGAGAAAGAATGGCAAAGAGATTTAACAAGGCAAATCTAATACGTATAAATCCGGTAGATACCAAGATAAACCCATATTATGGAATAAGCATAAAGATGGGTGGATTAGAAGCTTTAAGGGCTATTTTAGAATGAGCTTGGCTTTTGCTGAGACTTCCTGGTAGTTTAAATTTGGTGGTTTTGTGTTAAAATTTAGCTTAAACTCAAAGGAAAAATATGAAAAAACTAGAGATAAACAACTTGCCACCGATTTTTAATGAGGACTGTGAAATTTTAATCCTAGGCTCATTTCCGTCTACCAAATCAAGGCAAGCGGAGTTTTACTACTCAAATCCTGCGAATAAATTTTGGCAGATCTTGTCCGTAGTATTTGATGAGAGCCAGCCAAATAGCAAGGATGAGAAGCTAGACTTTCTAAAACGACATAAAATAGCACTTTATGACGCAGCTACGAGCTGTGATATCAAAGGCTCACTAGATAGTCATATGTCAAATGTAAGCCCGACTGATTTAAGTCAAATTTTTAGTAAGGCTAATATTAAGCGAGTCTTTACAAACGGCAAGAAGGCTGATGGGCTTTGCAGACGGTTTCATCTTGATTTTATCACTCAAAAGTGCGGTTGCGAGCCCGTTTGCTTGCTTTCTACTAGTGCGGCAAATGCTAGATTTACAATGGATAAAAAGATTGAAAATTGGAAACAGATTTTAGTAAGATAACACAAAAAAAGGAAATATGATGAAAAAGATAGTTCCTGATAGTAACACAAGTAAATATGGACGCATTAACATAATAGCCCAGCTCATAATAAAAGAGCCTCACTCCATATCACAGCTCTCAGAAAAGCTAGGAGTATCTACTAAGACTATACAAAGGGATCTATATGATGTATTAAAAGACTATGGAGCGGTAAGAAGAGGTAGAATGTGGAGTATTGATGATAGTGATGCTAAAGATAATCTAACCCAAGAAGAGCGTATAGTATTAAACGTTCTTGATAATATCTCAAAGAGTATGGGTGCAAATTTTTATAGCAAGGCTCATATATTGTTCGAGCAGATTACCCAGCAGCTAAATCATCCTATACTTACAAATATAAATAACGAGAAGCTAAGTGAAGATGACTTTATAAATTTTGAACTAATTGAAAAATCTATAAAACAAAAACAAGAGATAGCTTGTAAATATAATGGTTATGAGTTTAGGGTAAAGCCGTTAAAGCTAGCTATGTTTGATGGCTTTTGGTATCTATTACTACTTGATAGTAATAAAAAGGATACCTTTAAGAAATTTCATCTAAGAAGCATAAGCGATATAAAAATACTTGATGAGAAATTTGAGATAAGCAGTGAAATAGAAAACAGAATACAAAACGCAAACTCAGCCTGGTTTGATCTAGTAAAACCAAAGAAGGCAAGATTGCTTCTTGCTCCACAGATCACAAAATACTTTGAGAGAAAACCCTATGCAAAACAAAGCATAACAGGCAAAGATAATGACGGATCAGTAGAAGTAGAGATAGAGTATACAAACATAATGGAGTTAAAGCCACTGATTTACTACTATATACCTTTTATCAAGGTTCTTGGACCAAAGGAGCTGGCTGACACTATAAGAGATGAGATTGGGGAGTATTTTGAGGAGATAGATGTATAACAAATAAAAACAAAAAGGAGTAAATATGGAAAATAACTTAAAAAATCTTTCAGAAGTGTTTAAAGGTTGTTATTTTCGTATTCCAGATTATCAAAGAGGATATTCATGGGAGAAAGGACAATTAGAGCAATTTTGGGAGGATATTGAGAATATAAGCAGCCAAAGAAATGTTCACTATATGGGTGTTTTAACTGTAGAAAAAGTGTCTGAAAATGAGAAAAAAAGAGGATATTTTGAAAACGATTTTGGTGCAAATAATTCTGAGACTTATTATTTAGTTGATGGACAACAAAGGCTAACAACTATTATTGTATTGTTAAATTGCTTAATATGTAGAGCAGAAAGTCTTGGTTTGGAGTTTTTATTGGATGATGAAATTACTGATGTAAAAAAGAAATATTTATATAAAAATAATAGAGGAAATGTTTTAATGTATATTTTTGGATATACAATAGATAATCCAAGTTCAGAATTTTTTAAGACAAAAATTTTAGGCAATTCTTCTTCCGAAAACAAAGATGTTATAACGCTATATACTAAAAATTTAGAAGAAGCACAAAAATTTTTTACAGAGAAGATAAAAAATTTTAATAACGATACAATTGAGTCATACTATAAAATAATAGTTGAACAACTAAAATTTAATTTGTATGAAATAGGAAATGATTTAGATGTTTTTGTTATTTTTGAAGCAATGAACAATAGGGGGAAGAAGCTCTCTAATTTGGAGCTTTTAAAAAATAGGCTTATATACTTATCTACCAAATTTGAATCTTCAGAAGATGAGCAAAGGCAATTAAGAAATGATATAAACAATACTTGGAAAAATATATATGAATATCTTGGAAAAAATCCAAGTCAAAAATTAGACGACGATGATTTCCTAAAAAACCACTGGATTATGTATTTTAAATATGATAGAAGTCAAAGTGAAGCTTTTGCTAAATTTTTACTAAATGAATATTTTACTCTAAAGCAAGTAAATGAAAAAGCTCTTTGTTTAAGCCATGTAAGTGAATATGTAAAAAATCTACAGGAAAGTATTAAAAATTGGTACTTGATTCATAATCCAAATAAGCTAAATGGCAAGATGAAAATTTATTTAGATCAATTAAACAGAATTGGGTTTGGTGCTTTTAAGCCATTGATTATGGCTATTTTAAACAATAAAACTATAGCACTAGACAATGAATTTCTTGACTTATTAAGCATTATGGAAAAATTCATTTTTTTAATGTTCAAAATATCACAAAGACGATCAAACTATGGAGATAGTGAATTTTATAGAAATGCAAATGAATTTTTTAAAAATGAAATAAGGTTAAGTGATATCAAAAAAAACTACTACAGTTAATAATATATGATTATGATATGGACGAATTTAAAAAATTTTTAGATAAAGCTTTTGATGAAAATAGGGGTGGTAGTGGATACTATGACTGGCGATCACTGAAATACTTTTTATTTGAATATGAGCAATTTCTACAAGAGGAGAAAAAAGAAGATATCTGTAAATTGGATTGGAGTATATTTTCTCAAACAAATTCAGATTTTAAAAATATAGAGCATATTTTGCCTCAGGACGATACCGAATGGAAAAAACAAGAGTGGTATAAAATAAAAAAGAAAGATAAATTTTTATTGACAAACTCTATTGGAAATTTAGTTGCGTTGAGTATTCCAAAAAATAGCTCTTTAAGCAACAATACTTTTGAAATTAAAAAAAATGGTAAGCCAAGCGATAAACAACCAATTGGATATAAATATGGCTCTTATTCTGAAATAGAAATTACTGAACATAAAACTTGGGGATACGAAGAAATAAAATCTAGAGGACTTAAACTCCTTGATTTTATGGAAAGAAGATGGAGTATAAAAAAATATAATAAAGATTTTGATTTCTGGAGCGGCATAGAAAATAAAGAAGATTTGTTGTTTTTGCCAAAGTAATCTAATTCTAATATAGCTCTATGCAGTTAGAGCTATATTGTTAGATTGTCAATAATGATGAATTAAAGTTTTACTCATTTCAGTCTTAACAAATTTTCAGTTTGTAATCTATCTTTTAAAGATTATATTTAATTTTGATTTTGCAAAAACCAAGACACAAAATGTCCTAAAGTCCTGCTAAAATTTCAACAGATCACAAAAAATGTATCGGTGATCTAAAAAACAAAAAAGGATAATAAATGATCTTTAATCAACTACAAGAGCTAGTATCTAAATCAGATATGAAAAAGCTTAGCAGAGAACTAGGGTACGCAAGAGAGAAAAACTTCTCAAGAGCTCTTTGTAATCTAAGTAATGCAAATTCATTAGATGAGTTTTTAGAACGAGGACACTTTGACTGGTGTCATAGCTCAAAGACTCTAATTATTTCAATTGCAAATCATTTTAATATAGACATAGCAAATGAGCTAAACACTTCAAATATTTTAAATGATGAAAAAAGAAGATACAAAGGCTCTTATATCTATATAGAGACGAATTTTAAAAGAAAAAACGAGTCTATATTTATGCTGGCTATGACTCAAAGAGTAAGATACTTAAGCTTAAAGCCCATACTTAATGAGCTTTATTTTAAAAGCATCGATATAAAGTTAAAAATAATATCTGAGTTTATAAAAGATCACTATAAAACTACCAAAACACTTCCGCTTTATGGAGATATAACAGGCTATAAACTATATCTTTTAAATAATACTTACAGCTTCGATACAGATGCAAACCTTGTGGATAAAGAAATTTCTGAGCAGGTAGCTTGGATTAAGATATAAGAAGGCAAAAATGCGCGAGTTCTCAAAACAAGAAAGAGCTAGGCTTATGGATATAAATAATAGACTCCATGGGTTAGAAAAGAGAATTGTGGATGTAGCTATAAAAACGGATAGCTATCTAGCACCACTTAAAGATGGAGATGAGATATATGATTATGATATTCACCTGAAAACTTTTTATAAAGATATATCCGATAGTGATAAGGTGGTTGTCTCATACAATGAGTGTTTTAGGGGCATATCGCAAGATATGCTTAAAGAGGATAGTGCAAATAACTATTTTTACACTAAAAACCAAAACGAATTTCAGCACTGGGAACACCATTCTATGAAAAATGAGTGGCACTGCCGGTTTTATCACTGCCTTTATGATCATACTAATCTTTACTTTGAGGATATGCTGGATATTGGAAATATAGATTCAGTATTACAAACAAGTATAGATTATAGTTGCAGGACTCTTGAGCTTAAAAGATTTGATAGCAGGAGGGGTTTTTGGCTAATGGATTGTAGTGATGAAGAAAAAGCCGAGATGATGAAGATAAACTCAGTCTTGCAAGACATTCAAGAAACTCTAATAAGCAAAGCTATTTTTCATGAGAATGAATTAAAGCAGAAGTTAGAAGATGGCATAATAAAGGGGTTTGATATGAATTACGAGGTTGCTTTTTATCTGAATGAAAAGGATCCCTTATACAAATAGGTGAGTTTATAAAGCCTTTAAAATGAGGGCTTTATTGTTTAAAAATTAAACTTTATCATCCTGCAGAAGTATTAAAGCTTCGTATTTAAAACAAATCTTCAAGCTTATATCTTTCTAGCATAAACTGTTTCATCTTTAATCTATACTCTTTTAGTGTATTTAAATCTTTTTTGAGGTTATTTGAAAAAGTTACAACATCTTGTAGGCTATTAAGTTGTATAGTTTTTTCTTCAAAGCACAATTTGCTTCTTACAAATTTAATCTTTCTTACTATTATGATATTTCTTTTTGTATCTACTGTAAAAAGTGGTTTTTTCTGGTATGAGGTTTCATATATTAGGCAAATGTTAGACTTGTGAGATACCATTTCATAATTAATTTCGACATTTGAAAGGTTGCTTGCTAAATCCAGTATAAAAAATTCAATTAATTCTATCTAAATCCAGTATAAAAAATTCAATTAATTCTATGTTGGATTTGATTGATGATAGAAATTCTGTTATTTTTTCTTTTTCTGTCAGTTTTTCATTTTTTGGTATACGACTATCAAAAAGGTATGAAAGTGAAAATTGATCTAATATGTTAAATATAGACTTTGTACTGCAATATAGTTCTCGTAGTCCGTAAAAAAGCTCTTCTTTTTCAGTTTTTAAAACTGAATCATATACGTAAGAAACTAAATTTACAACATATCCTAGCATTTTTTATCCTTTTACCAAATTTTAGTTTTTATATTTTTTAAGTGTGGTTACGTTTTTGTATACACATACATCTATCTCAGAGTATATCGATTTAAACATGTTTTTAAAGCATACTTTTCTTTTTTGTTTTGCTATTCATAATTTTCCCTATAAACACCTAAAAAACCACTGTCGCAATCCTTGCCAATGTACGTATCCATCCATTCTATATCGTCGAATGTTTCTTTAGATATACTTTTAATTATCTTTATATCATCAGAAGTTTTAGCAGTTAGTAATGCATTGATGATCAGCTTTTTAGCCCATAATTTATCTCCTAAATATTTTGAGATGCTTGGCGCAATAAGTACTTGAAAATATATGTCTCCACATTTGCTTAATGCACTTTTATATAGCTTTTCGGCCCATTCTTTATCATTAAGAGTTTTAATTACTGCTTCTGCAAAATATACGAAATCATAAAAATCTATACATTTTTGAAGCTTATTATTTAGTAGTTTTTCAGCCCATTTGATATCACCAAAATCTTTCGCAATGCTTTCTATCACATTATATTCATAAAAATAATCTCGTATGTGCCAATCTGCGAATAAATTTCGGTTAATGTCATAAAATACTCTTTGAAGCACACCTGTATCTTCATCATACATATGCATAACTAAATTATAGGCTAAGCTTTTTTGACCTGTAGTCATTAGTACAAAGTCCTTATAATCAGTATCGAAAATAAACTCTTTTAGTGGTTTAAATATGTCAGATTTCATTATATGTATCTCAAATCCCAAGGGTGGAGTTGAAAAACAATTGCTATTATTTTGGGCATCTAATGCTCTTTTATATGCCGATAATGCCAATCTATTATTTTCTATACCGATTGCCCCTTTGGCTACCATAAGATAATCAATACCATAAGTCATTGCTGTATTATAAACTTCATTCGCCCACTCGTAAGTATCATTTTTATAATTTTTGGGGCAGTCGTCATATTTACTTATTGGATTAAAAACATTTAGAAATTCATTTATGCATTCTGTATCTATAATTGAAGTATATGCAAATAAAGCCGATATATCACTGCTTATTTTTAATTCCAATTCTTTGGCATACTCAGAATCATTTAGGAGATTTAACTCCAATATCTTTTGATAGTATTTTGGTAGTAATGATGTAAAAAATGGCTTTAATTCGATATAGCCTAAGGACTCCAACCCTTCTTTATCAATTAGTATATCTGCAATTAATTCCAGTGTTTCAATGTTTTCATTTTCAAGCATACTGTATAAAATTCTTTCACATATTAGCTCAAAGTTTTGATGCATTGTTTTTAAATTTGTTAAAAATTTTAGAAGCAATATGTTTGCCTCTTCTTTGTTATTTTGCTTTAAATTATTGTATCTTTGGTAGTCATTTGTCAGTTCATTTAAAAAATCATTATCAACAATATCTTGTCTAAGTTTTTCAATTAGTGCTATTGTGCTATAGCCGTCTCCATTAAACATCCTTTCCATATCTAAAATCTCCTATATTTAACCAAACAGAGCCGGTTAAAACCCGACTCTGTTTCCACTATTTTCTACACCCTTATGCTTTATCTCTTCATTTAGCCTATTGATAAACTCATCAGCATCTTTTATGGGACTAAATCTGTTTGCTCTTAAAGCAGCAGCAAAGTCTCCTGGTGTTAAAATAGAGAAGTCAAGAAGTCTATCTTTTGTAGTTTTTGAAACTTCTAATCCTAGTATCTCACACTCTTTCATAAATAGCTTTTGAGCTTGTTTTGGTTTTAAGTATCCAAACTCTATCTTCATATCAAACCTTCTTATGCTAGCCTTATCAAGTCTATCTATAAGGTTTGTAGTAGCTATAAATACTCCTTCAAAGCTCTCCATCTGAGTTAGCATCTCATTTACTTGACTTACCTCCCAACTTCTAGTAGCTTCATTTCTATCTTGCAAGAATGTATCTACTTCATCAAATACAAGCACAGCCTTTTTCTCTTTAGCCTCTTTAAATGCTTTTGCTATATTTTTTTCGGTTTCACCTACATAAGCATCCATAAGATCACTTGCTTTTTTGATAATTATTTTTGAGCCTAGACTTTTAGCTATAAATTTTGCATAAGCACTCTTGCCGGTTCCTGCTGGACCATATATACAAAGTCTTGCGTTTTTGCTTGATTTTATACCCTCTGCAAGCTCTTTTAAATTTAAACTAGAATTTATTATGCTTGCATCATAGCTCTTTGGTAGATCTATCTTCTCTTCTTTCTTTTTCTTTTCTTTTTTGTCAAATCTATATCCTTGAGCTTTAAGATTGTTCTTTATAAGATCTTTAAAGATCTTATCTTTCTCATCACTATTTAAATTTGATACAACTTTTGTTGCATTAGAGATAAGAGCGGGAGCTATAAATTTATTTTTGGATAGCTTTTTAAGCACTTTTTCGCTTATTTGCCCATTGGTGTAATTAGTTAATATTTCAAGTCTCTTTGCTTTAGGTGGTATCTTAAACTCTATAACCATATCAAATCTTCTGATATAGGCATTGTCTATTTCATAAATATCGTTGGTTAGCCAGAAGGTTGGCACAGAATTGTTTTCAAGAGTATTATTTAAAAAAGCCTTTGATATTCTTTGTTCATCTTTAAATACATCTTCAACTTCATCAAACATAATAATATCATGCTTGCTGTCTAACACTCTATCGGCAACCAAAAGAGATGCGAAACGTGCCTCTCCTGTATAGTTATCAAGAGAGTATCTATTGGTATATGATATCTCGTAAAGGTTTTTACCTAATGTTGCCGATAGCATTTTTACAAATTCTGTTTTTCCGGTTCCTGGTTTGCCATAAAGAAGTATGTTTGTGCCTTTATTGCTGCTTAAAATATGAGTTTTTATCATGTTTTCATCTACAGGTATATGTCTAAAATCATCAAATTTCAGTAAAGATAGATCTGATTTAAAAAAACTTGATTTAAATACATCTATAACATTGCTATGACCTACCAGCATATCTGTACTAAAATAGGAGTAGAAAAAATCAAACGCACTTCCTAAATTGATATTTTGCGTAGTGTCTAGTTTTAAAACTCTACTTTGTCTTAGTTTCGAGCTTGGATGAAGAGATTTTTTAATAATATGTGAAGGAATATCAAGTATGGTGCCTAAAATATTGTAAAATGCTATGATATGAACTCTTCCAAGATCATAAAAAACATCTCTTAACGCTTCAAATTCATTTGTTAATATTGCAAATTCCAATATCTTTTTATCTTCATCGCTAAGATTAAGTGTTTTAGATAGAGCCTCCAAATTTTTGTCGAGATTTTTTAAGCCGGTGATTTTTTTCTTTTCAAGGCTTTCAAGCTGCATTTTAAGTCTTTTTTTGGCATTTTCCGTAGTTTCATTTGACTTTAATATACCGTCATGTCTTCTAAAGAAATCATCAGGCATTCCAAATTTTACAATAGCTCTTAAAGACCAAAGCTTTATCTTGTTCTCTATCTCTTTTGGTAGCATTAAATCATCCATAGCCTATCCTTTCTTTTTATTTTAAAAGGATTTTATCTACTTTTTAAGACAATATGATGTCTGATTTTAAGGTTTTTATATGTTTATCACTTGATAAAAAGGCTCTAGTGCTCCATCTGAGCTTGAATTATAGATTGTGGATTTATTTAGTGTGTCTATTCTGGCGATTGGATCATGTATATGACCGCAAAGAATTATTTTTACATTCATAAGTCCATGTTTTACTAGACGATAAAGTTCCATATCCCCATAGTCTTTATTGTTCTTAGAGATAGATGTTTTTGTCTTAGCCGGAGGCAAATGTGTTATCAGTATATCGCAATCAGCAAATTTTAAAATGTCCTCTTCGAGATATTTAGAACATCCAAATTTAATGCCATTGATATTTTTGATAGTATCATCACTATATATATTTTTTATTTGCTTTAGCCATTCATCTTTTAGACCTATATCATGGTTTCCACTACATACAAAAATAGGTTTTTTAAAACTTGAAAGCCAGTCGGATGTTTTTTCTATCTGGGTAGCTAGCGGAGAATAGCCATCCAATAAATCTCCGCTAAAACAAAATATGTCAAATTTATCTTCAAGGGCTGATATATGCTTAAAATATTCTACATTGAAATGTAGATCGCTGGCATGAAAAATTTTCATATCAATCACCAAACTCTGCTTCTATGAACTCTTTTCTCTCTTTATCTGACCTTATGGCATCCTTTAGCGTCATTACCCAAAACACTGCATTGTTTGCAACAGCATCTTCAAAAGGATTGCCATACATTTTGCTTAAGGCATTAAATACTTCATCGCCTTCATCGCAATCTACGCCAATACTCCCTAGATAAGGATATACAAGCATGCCAGGAGATACAAGATCAAATACCTCTGTCAATTTAGTATTAGGAAAATTTTCCTTCATTAAGTTCAAAAACTTTTCTCTTGCTTTTGTATCTATATATTTTTTATCTGTATTATCAAATGGACTGTTGCATTCGATCTCTTTTTTAAATGCACATATGTCATTGTATCTTGTATGAAAAACGATCCAAAATCCAAACTCTTTGCCTCTTTTAATTATAAATTCCTCAATGGTAGGTAGCGCAAGAGCCATGTTTTATTCCTTCTTTAAAATTAAGAAAATTATACATTAAAAAGTAGAAGGAATTATGTCCGGTTTTATTATGATTTATAATATAATCCATATATTTTGCTGGGACTTGATTGAAGATATTTTAAGATAATGTTAAACAATCTCTGAAAAGGCAATGACTGAAATTATTACTTAAAGAATATTTATAATGGCTCTGTTAAAATACTTCATTGATATTTAAGCTTTAATCCTATATAATATTTTCATTAAAACAACTATAG
>NZ_JBJJXH010000016.1:0-27022 GCF_045504005.1 Campylobacter canis
AGCGTAAAATTTAGCCTGATCGGGCAACTCACTAAAATGCGGAACAAATTTAAAAGTAACTCACTAAAATGCGGAACTATTGCTAAAATTGCTCACTAAAATGCGGAACAAATTTTAATTGTGAAAAGTTAATCAAAAAGCTCAGAAAAACAATATTAAATACATGTGAAAAAGTATTTTTTTCACACCCCCCTAAATTTATCTAAATTTATTTTATTTCATAAAATTCGGTAAGCAAGTTAAAAAACAAAAAAAAGAGAGATTTATACCCTCTCTTTTAGCAACGCCATATTATTCTTGTTGTTGTGATACAAAGCTTCTTTTATAAGCTTTTTTCTTTCAATTACAGAATTTGTCTCTTTTATTAATTTGCTATCAATGTTATTGTGATGTCCTTTAACAGGAATATCCTCTAAAAAATCAAATACATCCTCTACAGAAAGCATTTTACCATGAAGATCAAATCCAACATTCAAAATTCTACCCTCAAGTTCTGGAATATAATCATGAAGATGTCCATGCAGCATGTAATTGCCATATTGACAATCCTCCCACTCAAACATAGGATAGTGACTCAAAATAGCCCTAACTTTTTTATTATGATAAGCATTAGTCTTTATCTTATGATAATGTGAGATATGTTCAAACATGCTCAGCCCATCATCTTTCTTCATATTTAACAGCTTCTCGGAATTTTTACGAATTAAGCCATCATGATTGCCCAAAATTAAAAAATGATGTCCATTAAGCTGTTTAATTATTTCTAATGTAGGTTCTAATTCATAATAAAAACTAAGATCTCCTAAATTATAAACAATATCCCTTTTATTAACAACAGAGTTCCACATTTCAATAAGCATATTATCCATAATATCAACATTCTCATCCCTAAAAGCCGGCATAAACGAATGAGCCTTTTTATGTCCAAAATGCAAATCCGATGTAAACCAAGCTCTAGGTTGAGCAGATGTTATAATATTAACTTGTTCGTTCATGCAAAACCTCCACTTATTTATTATATATAAAATAATTATAGTATATTTATGCTTAAAAGTTGATTAAATAAAGGAATAAGAGAGGCTTTAAAAGCCTCTAAAAGTAGTTATTAATTGTATTTTGACTCTTCTTGATATTTGTCAAAAACTTCTCTCGCAAATTTGTATTTCAAACATGCAAATTTTATCTGATATACACAAAAAATTGAAACTGCGGGAAATAAAATAAATCCAAAGATTGCATTAAATAAACTAAGTTTAAAGCCATCGTTTATAAAAGCTTTAAACAAATCACCGTAAGCAAGAATTAAAATATAAGCAAGAAACACATAAATTAACAATGCAGCCATTTTTAAAAACAAAGGTTTACTGTTTATAAACACATCTGTAGTTAAATTTTTTAGAATATAAGCATTGCGTGCACTCGTTTCTGATTTTTTATAAGCAACAAATTCGATCTTATCGCCATCCCTTAAAATATCGTTATCTGAACGAAAGAAATATTGCCTATCTCCAATTCTAAAAGATGTTTCTAAAATGCTTGTAGTAAAAAAAGAAAGTATATTAGGCTTATCTACAAACATTTTCACATCTTTTATAACCCCCGAAACAACCTCCATATCATCGACCTCAAGATGCTTTCTCCACCATCCCTCTATCTTTTTACACATAAGCGCCTCCTTAATAAAATAAAATGAATAATGTATTTTAGCAAAAAATAAAAGCGCAATAAAAAATGAATTAATTATATGTGTTTAAAAATATTTTTTAATATTTAAAACAATAATTTTAAATCAATTTTTCAATATTTAAAAATAAATTAATTAAAAGTAGAGCCAAACAGACCTACTTTATACTTTTTATCTTTGCCAACCAAATATAGGCATAGGAACCAAATCAATTCCAAGCTCAGTTTTATTGCATAAGCCGTCACTAATAGCCTTATGCTTTGCTTCTTGAAAAGTGTAAAAACAAACAGGTGCAAACGGTTTGTCATCGTTTGTTTTGTCACCAAGCAAAGTCCACTGATACTTACCATCTTTTTTGACACAAACCTGCCAAGCCATTTTAATATCATCTATATCTATATAATGATTTTTTAAAATTAAATCATTAACTTTAGTAAAAAAATTACTATAAATAGGTTTTGAGCCAAAAAAAGTATCATTGAGCAAATATTCGGAACCCTTGGCTGTATTGTTATAAAAAACCTCTGAAACTGTATAAAAAGTTAAATCGCCACTACCTTCTTTTAGATCGCTCAGTTTTATTAAGACATCCCCCTTTTTATAACTGTGAACAAAATTTGATACATCTTTGAGACGATATTCGTATTTTTCAAAATTCCATACAGGATTATTTCTATCAAGCTCCACCCATTCTGCACTAGAGTCGATGGGTTTATATTCCAGGCACGAGCCATTTAAAAAAAGATATAAAATATGCTTGTTGTGTTTAAGGCTTCCTGTCATTTTTCTACCTCCATATCATACTGTGTTCTATAATCGCTAATTCCACCGCACGGAACCAAATCAACAAAAAACTCCGGCTCTTTTTTGAAAAACTCACGATAAATTTTACAAGCTTCTTTATAAGTCATTCTGACAGGCGTCCCCGATCCATCCTTGTTAGTTAGTAACAAATCAGGCTTATAACTTGGAATACTCCAAAACCACAAACATTCATCAAAAAACCTAAACATTTCATTAATCTTAATCTCTGTATAATTTTGGAAAGATATGAATTGTGGAAATCTATTTTCATAAGAAATCATTTCAATGCGAAAATGTTTAACACCATTAATAAATTCTTGTTTGCCAACCATATATATCAAGAAAGATTGCTGTATAGGTTCATTACAACAGTTAACTCTAACAAGTCTCGTTCCAAAAGGATAACGCTCTTCCGTTTCTTTGACTCTATAATTAAATTTTTCAAAATCCCACTTTGGAATATCAAAACCAACATCTTTCCACTCATCTTGTTTATTCCCAATCTCTTGCACTTCAAGAGGCTGTCTAAGGCAAAAAGCATTTAAAATAAATTCTATTTCTTGTGTTTTATTTTTCAACTTATCTCCTTTCTTTTTAGCTATGTATACTAATTAGTAAGCCTCTAATAAGCACCATTGTTTTTTTTCTATCAACATAATTAGTCATACCAGAAACGTAAGGTCCCATCACTCTCAAGATTTATTTCATGCGCACCCGGAATATAATAGATATATTTTTCATCTTTCAGATCAACCTTATTTATAAAAACCAAATTTATGAAAAAAGTATCTAAACACTCTTGCTGTCCAGCCATTATCTTGCTATAAAAACTTAATAAAACATAGGTATTGGAAAAACCTATTGCTTCAGCAAATCTGCGTAAAATTCCATAAGTTAAATAACCGTCCAAGTCAATATACATCTCATCTGAAAAATCAAGCCCATGTACTTCAGCAAATTTCTTGAAAAAAGATTCAAAGTCACTCTCATCTTTAAAATTGTATTTTATTGATTTTTTCATTTAGCACCTCCGATATTTATTTATAAAATAATTATAGTATATTTATGCTTAAAATTAGATTAAAAGTTGATTAAATAAAGGAATAAAAGAGGCTTTAAAAGCCTCTAAATAAAGCTATTGATTGTGTTTTTAATATTCTTGATGTTTGTCAAAAACCCTTCTTGCCAATTTATGTCTCATGCATGCAGATTTATCTGATATGCACAAAAAATTGAAACTGCGGGAAACAAAATAAATCCAAAGTAAGTTTAAAACCATTAAAATATTACTATAGACCATAATTAAAGCACACGCAAGAAAAGCGTAGCTTACAAGCATACATATTTTTATAAAAATAGACTTTTCACCCAAATTAAGCCCGTAACATTCCCATCGCCAAAGTGCCATCAAGTGTCTTGTCAATTTTCTTAAAAACTTTTATAGTTTTTTCAGATATTGTGCCAACAATTAACACTGCAATAGCAAATATTATTGATATGATAGCTAAAAATATATACCAATGTGGTGCGGCAAAAATGTTTGTTCTTAACGTGATAGAAAGCCCTTTTTTATATACTTCAAGCTCCTTTTTGTTATTGTTTATTCTTGCTACAAAAGAATCTCGTCTGTCATAAAAACCTTTCTTGTCTGTTAGTAGCATTTTGATAATAAACCATGCAATCGAAGGAAACATATTTTTATCAACAGACTCTGTGAACATCGCATAAAACAATTCTTTGAAATCTTCGCCGTATTCTTCATCAGCCTCAATTTCTTTTATCAGATTGACCAATTCCCATCTTTTTTCAAGAGAGAGTTTGGTTGTTACCTGGTGGTATCTAACTAAGAGCAATGTTATACCGGCACAAAAAACAAGCATTATGATTAAAGAGCTAGTCATTTTTCTTTTTCCTCTCTTTTTTAAATTTGACAAAAAGCACGGCTGGTCTTTTAATAAATCCATTAATTTATCAAAAATTCTTAAAGTTGCTTAGGTTATTCATATTGCCACACTTTTTTATCCTTTGGAAAGATAATAATATCTAAATCTTGAAAAAAGTAAGTAAAATTTAAACCCCGTTAAAAAACGGGGCTATTTTTATCTTGAGTTAAAACATAGTTAAACAAATATGCCGTGATTTGCTTTTTGATTTTTTGAGACACCTTTAGAATTTAAAAAGATTGCTTATTGTTAGTATCCATTAACTACGTTTTGTTCGTTCTCGTAGTAGCTGTCGTCACTTTCGTCATCCTCATAAAAATCACTTGCCGTTGAACTCGCTGTATAAGTATATGGCTTTAGATATTCTCCGGTTTGTTCATCATAAGGCTTTTGCTCTGTTTCAAATAAGGTGTTGTTAGCTACCGCAGGAGAGCTTTTAGTCTCAGCTGTAACACTCTCCTTGTTGGAATCACCTTCCGTGTTCGGCTGACTGCTGTTAATATCCTCCAATCCCGGCTCAGAAGCCTCTTTATTTACATCTTTACTCTTTCTCGTTCTTTTTGTTGTATGGGTCTGAGTCGAGCCCTCTTGCGCTGTTGTTTCGGCTACGCCTTCACATTGAGCATCTTGCAATAAGATCTCTTGCCACTTGTTATGTGAAGATGTTTCCATTTTTGTACTATCTATAAAGACTTTAAATTCCGTATCATTCATATATGCAAGCTCTATAGGAACAACAACCTGATCTGAGTTAGCACAATTTGTAACAATGATATGATCAACATTAAAAGCCATGTCAAGATTCCCGTTTCCATTTAGTTCCTTTAAAAACTCGGTCATTGCATAAGCTTCGGGATCTGCAACCAGCTCTGAGCCGTTAAAATTCACTTTAGTCGATATAATATCTGCAAAAGATTTAAATCGTTTATTAGCAGCCTTTCTTATCTCTAAATCACGAGCCACGTGCTGCTCATAAACTGCTTTGCTCTTTAATTGATATGGTATTTTGTTAAAACTCATGTAGCCTCCTTTATAAAAAATATTTTATATAAAAAAATTATATTATATTTAATCTTAAAAATTGATTAAATAGTGGAATTTAAAAGAGGGAGGGCTACTTAAAATTAGCAGCCCGAATAGAAAATTAATAAGGCTACTTTTATGAAAAATTTACTAAAAGATAGGACTCGTCGTTCCAAAGAAGATCTTTATCTTCTTGTGGTAAAGCCTGAAATACTAAATGAGCTAGCTCTCTAATTCTAAAATGAGCTGATTTATTTAGATGCAACTTTAAAAAGATTTTTAAAACACTTAAATTAACGCTCCATACCAAATCACATTTATAAGCCCCCGTAAGCAAAAATTTATATCTGTCTATAGAGGTGCCACTCTTTATCTCCTCTCTCAGATATTCCAGTTGTTCAAGTTGCCCCTTGCCTATAAACTGCTGGTCCAATAAATCAATATATTTAGCCGCTCTGTCATAGTGATAGCGCCTGCGCTCCTGATCATTAATATGGTATATTTCAACAAAAGGAGCTTCGTTTTCTAACTCTTTAAAAGCACACTCGCTGCTCTTTATATTTAATTCGGCACCCTTATATTTTGCTAATTCTTTTAAAATAAACTCGGCTATTCCGCAAATTTCAAAACAATAGCAACTTAAATCTGTATCGCGAGGATTTGTTTTTTTATCTAACAATTTAACAATCATACACACCTCCATAAAAAAATTACACAATTCATACCAATATTGAATAAGAAGCTAATCTGTAATTCTAAATTTTGAATTTTCAACCTCTTTAAAATCGTAAAAAATTCCCTCTTCCTCACCCTCTTCAAAACAAAACGCTACCACATTTGAAGGAAACAAAACAAACTCTTCAAGCTTTTTACAATAATTAATAGCATCTTGAACAGAGTTCAAATTAGCTGAACAGGTGCGGGATGTTTCGCATAACTTTCTAAGTCTTCCTAAATTAGCTCTAGACACGTCGCTTTTGTCTAAAACAAGTTGAATTTTAAAAGACTTTACAGGATGTTTTCTCATAAGCCCTCCTCAATTACTTTTCATAAAAATATTATATTATATTTATGCTTAAAATTAGATTTATCTTTAGATTAATTAAAACAAAAAATTTTCTTATGCCGAAACACTTAATCAAAAAGAAATAAGCAAGTACGAAAAAGACTACGGAAGAAAATATAGTACACCGCGGTACGTAGATAATAGAAACTAAAGCCGATTTTTTAAAACCATTTTGCCACAAGAGATATATAACGACCTAATATCTACCCCTGACAGATACAATCAGAACATACAAAAGAAGAAATTAAAAAAACAAAACGAAGAAAATAAAAACAACGCGATAAAAGAAATTTTGGAGCGAAACAAAATTGAATAAGAACCATAAGGCTCTTATTAACAAACACCGTACTCATTCACTAACAAACAAAACATATCTTTGAAGCTTCTCTTTTTTGCGCTTCAATGCGCTTTGAACCTCAATCGCAAGCTCAGGATCAAAATATTCTGTATCTCTTGTAGATAGTATGTGCTCATAATGCCTCTCTAGAGCCTCTATCTCTGCTTCAACTAAACAAAGGACACTATCAATACTTAAATTGTGTTCGTGTAAAATATTAGAAAAACCTCTTAAATCGGTGCCATACAATCTAGTTAATTCCATTTTTATACCTTTAAGATAATATATCTAAAAACTAAAACATCTAAGCTCCGTCCGCAGAGCTTTTTGCCGCATCTATATTCTCTTTTAATTCATTCAAGTCATTGCCACTAATACCGGCTGAAACAGCCTATTTCTGCACAAAATTTTAGGTGCAGGTTTCATCTTTTTGTACATTCTCAATCACACTGTATCCTTATAGATTTTTGTATTTATTGATATCTCTATCTATTTTTTGATATTTTTTTCCGACATAATGCTCCTCTTGTTTATTCTTTTCGTATATATCTTGGTTGATCTTTTTAGCAAGACTGCCTAAATATTTAGAACATTTTTTTGGATCAAAGTCACCAGAACAGGAGATCATGCCAACATACGACTTCATTGGATAAATTGGTTCAGATATACCATATTCGATAGGATAATACTCCTTTGTTCGATAATATAATTCAAAATAAGAAGCGCTCTCGCTATCTAGTTTATCTCTTATCTTGTTTGCCATCCCTGAGAGCTCCAAATTGTTTGGTAACATGAAAATAATACCCAAGAAAAAAAGACACAATCCAACGATAAGCCCAATCATTGTACGCTGAAAAAGATGATATTTTCCTATTAACAAACACTTTTTCATTATTACGGTTCGCCGCTCTTCTATATCTCTTGAAGAAAAATCCTCCATTTTTATACTTAGGTTCTTTTCATAATACTCTTTAGCCAGAAACATTATCGTAGCAATAATATGCCCCAGTAAGACGATAACTATAAAGAACTCATCTATCCGCAGATATCTAAAAAAATCCCATGCCATAGCTTATCCTTTCGTTAATTAACACGTTGTAAATTTTCTTTTGTGTGAGCAGTCCCTCTAAAGTTTAGAGAGAAGTAGAAATCAAGCTCAATCTCATTACTAATTTTAAAAAACATATCAACTCCTTTTAAAAACTAAAATCCAAACCATTTGAGTATAATTTTTAACCAACCTTCGCTCTCTTGAGTTTCAGCTTCTTGTTTATTAATATTTTTAATCTCTCTTTGCTGCTTTCTCCACTCCCATGGCGCAACAGGTTTGCTTTGCTGCCACAAGCCACTTTTATTAGCCCTAGCTTCATCTTCAAACCTAACATAATCATTGCTATACGTTCTATATGCCCAGGCATAGCCAGAAGCAACTACGAGCGCATTAAGATCTTGATTTGCATGTTTTATAACAGCAACCGTTCTTCCATACTGATCTTTATCTTTTACATGAATGTCTATATATTTGCCGGACACCAGACTAGCTAGATATTTTTGAGCCTTTTTGCCAAAATCTTGACTTTTTTCAGGAGCGTCGATTCCAAATAGCCTAACTTTAATTTGCTCGTTATCTTTAGATAAAACGACAATTGTATCTCCATCTGCAACTTGAACGACTCTAACTTGCTCTAAAACAGAGGCTAAGGACAATGTTGTAAAGAGTATTAAAATGTACAAGCATTTAAAGCAAGATTGCATATTACCTCCATAAATGAGAATAGAGCGAGGATGGATAATTAGCTAAAACAGAAGAGAGTCCTCGCCCTAAACCGAAAAAATAAAAAAGGAGACACCACGGACTGATGCCACTATGCTAAAAGCATAGGTATAAGAAGACAAAATCCGCTTATATCTAAGCTTTAATATAAAATAATTATATTATATTTATGCTTATTTTAAACTTAATACAAATAGAAAATCTCCCTAGAAAGGGAGATAATTATATATTATACCTAGCGATAGCCCTCTTAAATACCTCAAGTGTTACCTCGGTATCGTAAAGAGAGTTATGCAAACCGCTCTCCTCAAAAGGAATCTGATAAAAATCAGCACACTCTTTGAGTTTTGGATTTTTTAATCTACCGCTTGTATTCTTAGCTCCAACCTCTACCTTTAATCTCTTCATTACATCAAGATAAGGCATTACAATCGGAGCTATTCCTAACCTCGCTGTCTCCTTAATTAGCGTATCTATATCGTATTCTGCATTAAAAGCAACAACAAGATCTGCTCTATCAAAGAAAGATTTTATAGTTTCAAACTGAGATGAAAAATCATTGCAGTCTCTTACCATATCATCTGAAATTCCATGGACTGCTTGAGCTTCTGCATCCATTGGAACCAGCGGGTTTACTAGACTGTAGTATTTATCGATTACTCTATCTGCTATCATGTCATACAACAATAAGCCAATAGAGACGATATACCCGCCTAATTTATGGGTTTCGGTATCAAAAAAGACTAAATTTCTAACGCGTTTTTCAACGTCTGTTACAAAACTCCAGTTTTGATACCACTCCCTAAGCGACAACTCAACATTACTTACCGTCAAGTTGTCGCACCTAGCCATAGCGACATTTAGCTCTGAAGTAGGGAGAGTAAGATCACCCAACCCCACAATTTGTCGCCTAGTTGGCTTTACAACCTTGTAAAAGATGGCATTATCTACTACCATCTTAAAACCTGTACAAGGTTGTCAATTTGAACAGCGCCCTCCTCCGGGTTTGTAATATTAGAATTGATGAAAACATCAAATCTCATATTTTCAGCCCTTTTAGCAATATCATCCTGATCGATACGCTTAGCAATCGCCTCAGGAGAATCACCGCGAGCAGCCATCCTTTCCCTCACTATATCCGGACTTACGTGTACATATACAGTAACCGGAGTAATTTCATGCTCTTTCATGAAATTTACGATGTGAGGTACGCCAGAGGGCTCTACGACAAAAACTGAACTTTTGCCGGCACTCAAGACCTCTTTTTTAGAAAGTCCGTAGAAATTGCCGGAGTAGTTCACATGCTCGATAAGAGCATCGTCTTTTATGAGCCTTTCAAACTCTGGCTCGGTAATGAAGTTGTAGGGTTTTCCTTCAACTTCACCTGCACGCTTTGGACGTGTTGTAGAGCTAACCAGCTTTTTATAGCCATATTTAGTCTCCAGCAACGCCTCAAGCGTGCTTTTGCCACTTCCGCTTGGACCGACAATAAGGACAGCCACTTTATCAGCGGCATTTTGTGTTTGTATCATAGATACTTTCCCTCCTTATAGTGTTTTTCAATACTCTTAAGTTTAAAATCTAAGCTTTCGAGTATCTCGTTGTCCAAAATGTTCAACGGGGTATCTTCCTCATGATCGGCAATACCGTGTACGAAGTCCGGAACCTCGCACTTTAGCTCCGCTACAGGGAGCAACTGAACTTTTTTACCCTCAAATGAATCTATGAGAGGGGTTTTTTTAATCAGGCTAACTCCAGTAACCCGATTTTTGTTAGAATGGATCATATATGTGTCCCACTCTAACTCCATTATCTCTCTGAAAGATAATGTCTTAAGGCAAATGTTTTTGCCTTTTCCTTGAAAGCCTACAATAGCCTTCACCGGATTTCCAAAAAAAGTAATCTCTGGCTTTGAAGCCTTAAAAACTTTCTTTTGCATTTTAATCTCCTTTAAAAAATTTAACTATTGAAAAATAGTTTTATCTAAAGGTTATAGCTAAAAATCCGTAAGAGCTAATTATTTAGCACGTGACATTGAGACGTTGCCGTTTGTCACTTTTATACTGCCGTTAATCGTCACTGCTTCAAGGTTTCCTGATGTAATTCTTGCGTCACCGTTAATATTCCCGTTAACTCTAACGTTACCCGCGTCTAAACGAAAATCTCTAATATCTCCATTTATAACAACCTCGATCTGTTTATCATCGCCGACATCTATCGTCTCTCCATTGATAATAATGGTGCCGCTTCTATTATTTCTAGTTACAGATATGCTGCCCCTTCCCCTATTATTTATACGTATTCCGTTAATATAGATGTCTCCGTCGACGACATCTCCGCAGATGATGTCTCCTGCAACATTGTCACCAACATTCAAATCTCCTCCGGCTGCTCTGCCACCGTTGGTTGCGATAATCGTTTGATTTTTGCCTCTGCTGATAAATACATCGTCGTTAGAAGTTATGTTCGTAATTCTCTTAACTCCGTTAACCAAGATCTCCACAAATTTATTTAGCATAAAACACCTCCATATAATATATATTTTATAGAATAATTATACAGAATTTTACCTTAAAAGTTGATTAAATAACGGAATTTAAAAAGAAAAAAGCGCACCGATTAAAGTGCGCCAAAAAGGATATTTTATAGCATTTTAGCTGGCATATAATTGCTGCTCGCCTTGTTGCTGTTTAATAGAGTTGATATATTGAGCTACCGACTCATATAAAAATTTTGTATCGGTTAAAGATAAAACAAAGTTTGACGACGATATGTTATTAATCATAAAACCCCAAGAATCAGATTCTCCTAAAATGGTTGGAGCCATGAAATTATAGATTGCATGAATCTTATATGACTTATCTTCAGGTAAGTTGCAAATAGCATTTTTAACAAATTCCCTAGCCCTCTCCTTAATATCAGGATTTTCCAAGCTAAAATTTAGATCAACCAAGGAAGATGTGAGCCTCTGCAATGGTGAGCTGCCCTGCTCTCCTACAACCATTATTGCATTTATAAGATCGTCTTTATTGTAAAAAATCGGCAATTTACACTTAAAAAACTTGCATTGAAGCCTATCGTTATATAGTAGAGCATCAAGCTCTTCAAGCGCAGTGCAGTATGCGTCGGCTACAACATCCGGCGGCAAAGCCCCATCTTTATTTCTATCTATCAAATTTGCTATATTAGAGCTTATACGTGCAAAGTCTTTTGACATACCGCGCATAGGTAAAAGCTTAATCAAAAAAGGTTTTTGCCCCTTATCTATACAAGCCTTTGCCGTTCTTATGGAATGAGCGATTAAAAAATGAATTTGTGCCGCAGTAATAAGCTTTCCGGTGTTTATTTGAATGTAGCTTCCTGACGGAGTGATCTCAATAGGCAGATGGTTTTCGTTTTGCGCAAAGAAATAAACCCCTCCGTTGCCCCATTTGTAATTTCCTTTATCGTCTTTAGAAACCTGAAGTGATTTGGAGTTGTACTCTCCCTTGCCATTAGAGGCTACGGCAAAGCGCAAAATAGATGCAGCCTTTATTCTCCTTTTTTCTCTAATCAGCCTTTCAGCCTCATTGTTAAAAGCCTGCTTTCTTGCCTCTTGATCTTTAACTCCGTTTTGTTTAAGCCTTGCTATGTCAGCTTGAACATTAGGGGATAAATCTGTTGCAAATACGAGTTCGCTAGTCGCTTTAGCTACCGCATTAGCTTTAATCGTGCCCTCTGATTTAGCTGCTAAAAAATCAAACAAAGACGTAGAAAAAGAAGGGTTTGTAGAAAGCATTGAAATGTCTATTTTATGCCCTGTATCAAGCTGCGCATGAATTATGTTTGAATTAGTCTGACACTCAGGGGATATTCTACCATTTACGCCATTTTTAAACCCTATTACCTTAAGTACCACTGCCGGAACAATCATCTTTGCACCTCCATTAAAATTTTTGGGTTAAATATATAGATAAGCACACAATCTTATATATACATAAATATTATAGAATATTTACGCTTAAAATATTATAAAAAACAGGCAAAAACGGGGGTGAGGCGCTCAAGATTATCAGTGGTCTAAGTATGTTTGTATATTGTGGAGGTACTTACATGATGTCCGTGGTTAAGACGAGCCTAACATTGGACTAACTTATGGTTACAGAGTTCTCAAGAGCGCCCGTATCAAAAAAAATAGAAGAAATAGCGACTTTTCTTCTAGATTTTTATTATATCATAAAAAACATTGTTTTTGGTTAATGTTTTATTATATTTTATATGCAGCAAACTACGGATAAACCGAGCAAATCAAAGAATTATAACAACAATATTTTAAGTTAATTATAAGCATAAATATAATATAATTAAATATTTAAAAAAATAGTAAAATTTTATAAACAAAAGGAGGTGCTGCATGAGTTACACATTTGTGTTTTATGATACCGAAACAACCGGTACGAAAACCGATGACAGGATATTAGAAATAGCTTACTGTGCATACAAATTTGACCCGGAAGCCAAAGAAAAATTGGTAAGATCGTCACATTTTCGCAGTGAATTAATTAATCCGCAAAAGGCTATTCATCCTGTGGCTAGTGCAACCCACGGCTATAGGATGAAAGACGTTGAAAACGCCCCTATTTGGGCAAATTCCCACGCCAAAATTGCTATAGAAGACTTTTTACAAGACAACAATGTTTACTTTGTAGCTCACAATGCGCCGTTTGACAAAGATATGATGCATAGAGAAAATGTAGAAATCCCGTCTTACAGAAGCATTGATACCTATAGGCTGGCAAAGCACTATCTAAAAGACATCGAAGGGATTGAAAGCTATGGTTTGCAACCTCTTCGCTACTTCTTTAACCTGGATGACGATCCTGATTGCATTGCGATACAGAAAGAATTTGGAGTTGAAAAGCTACAGCCACACACCGCTTTATCTGACATAATAGCCCTTATTTGGCTTATGAAAAAATTTATCAAAGACGGCTATGTAACAAACATGCAAAGTATATTATCAAAAGCATTTGAACCTTTATTTAGCGACAAAGTGACTTTTGGAAATATCTTTGAAAAAGGAAGTCCTTTAACAAAAGCCCTATGCTCTACTTATCAACAAGGAGGATACGGCAAAGTAAGAACAGGATTGAGTTACTATGCATGGGCTATGGAGAATATGGATGCACTTTCTATTGAAGATAAAGTTAATATATCATACTTTGTAATGAAACTAATAGAGGAAGGCTCTTTAAACCCAACTAAAGAGGATGTAGATCCGTTTATAAAATATGCAGCGGCATTTTTACCGCAATACTACAATCTAATTAGAGTAAAATTTAAATGCGAGCCATCTCAGCTAAGATCAGAGCTACTTGATGAAATTAATAAAAGCATAGTTTTACTGATTGAGTCAAATACCGCTCAAAACCAAAACACTGCTCAAAACAGGCTTAAAGATTTGGAGCTGTTAAACGCATACTACAACTCTAACAATAAAATATCTCAAGACACTCCGCCGTGGTAATTTTTTACCACGGACTAAAGGGCTGTTTCGTTATCAATATGAGACGATATGCTATAATATTTGAATAAAAATAATAAGGACTTTAATGCACTTGAGATTTTTTGTTTTTTTTGTAATAGTAACACAAATATTTTTAATAAATTTGCATGCTTTAGAAAATTTTTGCAACTTAAAGCTTTTACAAAACATGGATACAAATCCCGAGTATTCCAAAAATGATATTTATGTAAAACTTAACGACAAATCTCAAATACCAAGAGCCGCCTATGCCATCGGGCAATTAGCCTTGGAACCATATAATGAAGACACTCAAGACATATTAACCAACATATTATTAAAAGACAACAGCGCATCAAATAACGGAACAATAATGGATGCTTTAGGAGAAAACTCAAAAATATTAAACCCTTATATAAATTCTCTTGTATTCATGGAAAACAACTCAACTATTAACAAATTTCAGACAATTTATAAAAGATCGTCGCTTTACTCTACCCACATCGATATTTACTCCCCAACCTATCGAAATCTGCTTGTACTAAATGCAGCCAAGCTTTTTAAATACCAAGAGGACTACAATAAATTTATAAGCTCGATACCTGAAGCCACAAGAGGTTCGGAAGTAGTATTTCAATTCTTATATATGTTAAATGACGTTGAAAACATAAATATTGAAAGCCTTAAGACGTACAATGCAAATGTTGAGGAGATATGCACAAACCAAAAGCTTCTTAATGAATGGCGAGATCAGACAACTTTTGTTACAATAGGAAATTTATACATTTTAGGCTTGCAAAAACCGGAAAAAAAAGAGGAGTATAAAAACCTAGCCTACGCTCTGGGATACAATTCCGGCTCATGGATGATGTTTGATTTTTACTATCAACTAGCTCACAAAAATTACATTAAAGCATCCAATGCATTAAAAGAGCTGTTTACAATCAAAAAATTTAGAGCGGAAAAAGCTCAAGGGTTGTTGCGAAAATACGCTCACGTATCTTATTTAGCCGGCTTACACTCCTCAAAACAATCAAATTATTTTGAGGCTTATCAATATGCTCTTGATGTAATACATATCACAAAACAAATAGCAAAGCCTAACACGCAGGATATAAAAATAGTTACTGAAGCAAAAACCATACTTCAAGAAAGTGCAAATGAGATAGCCGGACACTATTCTTTGCAAGGCGAGATAGATAACGCCAATGCGCTTTTAAATCGAACGCAATCGGCACTACAAGAGATGTTTATTAGCTATGACGACCTTTTCTAGCTCACTATCTGATTTTATTGTTTTTTGTATAACTTTTTGGAGCTCATTTAAAAGCTTTGTTTTACATCCTATAGTAATTTCCATATTTGTTGTTTTGAGTATGCTGTTTATTTTTTTACAAATAGCAAATACTCTTTTTAAACGTAAAAATGATGTGGAATTCAGTTTTAATTTTTTTGTGGATCTTCCAAAGATTTTTACAAAATCAATGCTTTCGGCACTCTTTTTTATTTCCTGTTTATGCGTTATGATATATTTTAGGGATGCAAGCCAACTAAGCTATGAAAAGCTTAATAAGTATTTAGCTAGCAATTTTGGTATCGAGCAGCTTGTTCCCGGAAGCGTAATGGGAGATAACCTCTTAAAACCGGTACACAACCCCAGCCATAAAGCTAAAATGCGACAAAGCGTAAGTAAAATTTATATGGATAAAGAAATTTCGTTTGCAGATCTTATGTATATTGAAGATATCTCAAGCAAATATTACAAAAAGGAAAGGGCAAGATGAAAAAGTTGCTACTAAATGATAGGAATCAAGAAATTAGCGAACTATTACCAAAACAGTATTCAGCCATAATTTTAAACTCCATCATCTCGCGTAGTTTGGAAACGGGAATTTTGCAAAAAGAGTGCGCGTATTACCTTACTCAAGCTCAGATGGAAGAGTTAATGCAAAAACTGGGTCACGAGCTAAAGATCGTTAAGAGAGAAATAAGAGACAATAGAAGAAGTAAGCCTTATAAGGATAAACTAAAAAAGAAAGCTGAAATTGCAGAGCAAGAAGGACAACAAGATTTTGACGGTGTATTTTTTGGATTTGATGATTAAGCCCGTTGAAAAATAGTCAAATTTTTGACATATCTAACTTTTATATTAAAAATTACTCCAAAACTTAACACATTTTAAATACAAGATTTTTTGCTACAACTCCTTATATTTATAATTTTTTAAAGGAGATCAAATGACAGACTCAATATATAAATTATTGAGATTCCTGGAATTTTCCCAGGACACCACGATTAGTGGTCTTGTTCATACTGCCAGTTCTGGCGGCATGGGCATGCTACTTTGCGTGGTTGGTTTTGGACTCATCTGGAGACATATTCTTCACTGAGTCCACTGTTGTCCCTTTTTAGGGACTTTTTAATCTTTTTGGTCTTGTTAAGGGCAATATTTTTAAATTATCAAAAAAAATCAAGACGTCTAATTTAATTAATCAAGCTTTGGGATTTTTGTAAAAAGAAGTTAGGCATTCCCGCTAAAAGCGGTTTCTGATTCAACGATCATACATTAATCTGCTCTGCATAATCTAATCTAAGATGGTGGGCTCTGTCAATTTAACAGAGGTTGTCCAGCGAACTTAAATCCTCAATGTCCTAAAAACCGCTCCCCGAAAATCCGCTTTATTGCGACTCGAAGATTCCAAATTTTTATAATACATGTGGCACAGACGTAACTTCGGATGATGCCTACACCCTACAAAGAGATTGATTATATTGTGGAAACAATATTTTATTGCCCTTTGAAAACAAGTGATGAATTATATATTAATAAGACTTAAAAAGCTTTAAAACGTACCGCCCTACTTCTTATGCTTTGATTGTTTTACTCGTATGACATCCTCAAGCACCTGAATATAAAAAGCCCTTTTTTCGCTATGAGACTTCTTAACATGAGTTTTTATAAAACGAAAATATGTTCTAAATGTAGCTATCGGGATACCGGTTGCTTTTGACATAGCTTTATAAAACTCAGCTTTTTGGAAGCCATATAATTCAAGTCCTTTAGAATAAAGCTCTTTCATTTTGCTGTCTCCGTCCGGCTTGCAGTACATCTGCCTATCTTTTATGTAATCCCTACAATACTGCGCACAAGATGAGTGAACATATATCTTGCCGTCAATTTTTTTAAAAAATCTCTTGTATTTTTTATCGGCTTCTTTAGAATACATCATCCTATTTACAACGGATCTTTTTATATCAAATTTGTTAACAAAAATTGAAACCCTAAACCACTCTCCTACAATATCACCCTTTGACTTTGCAACCATCTCTTTTGCTTCGTCCATATTTTTGTATTTAGATAACACCTTTTCTAGTGCAGATATGTATTTAATTCTTGCCGGAGCTTCAAAAAATTTCCTTGTTTTAAAATACTGTCTAACTCCATTTTCATTAGCGTCTGTAATGGATGCAACAGCTTGTGCTAAAGCGGACGGAGATCCAAACAAACCAACCCCCTTACTCCATAGGGCAAAAAGATACTCCTTTTGACTCTCAGGAGAGCCATAGCCCGCTTTTGCATATTTTTTTATATACATAAGAAATCTTCCCATACAATAAATAAATTGTAGTTTTTTGATACTCTAGAGCTTCCAAAGCAATTTAAAAACCCATCATAGTTAGCAGAATTCGGAAAACATTTATAATAATACATGATAAAAATCCTTTTAAAATTTAAAAATTACCATCAAGATTGCATTAACGGCTATAATAAAAAAGTTCTTAACTCCTGAATCTCGCGGCGAATCATTTGAGTATAATCTGAAATATGTAAAGTGTCTTCACAATTTTCTATATGGCGCAATATCTCTGCTACATTACTCATCCTACCATCGAAAACTCTTTGAAAAAATCGTATATCATTTTTAATTTTTAACAACATTTTCTTTGTATTTGTGTTTGCATCCTTGCCTAGAGTTTCAGACCATACAGCCTTTATCTTTTGATCATAATACATCATCGCTTCATCTCTAGACATCTTTTGAGTAGATTGAAAAGAATCGGCAACAAAAATGCCGTCTTTAAGTTTCATGCTATCCTTGCTTTTTACTATAGCCTCACCTTTAGTCATCATTGTCATATCAAGCTACCTCCGTCCAGCCTTGACAAAAAAGCTTGTTTTATTATATCCGATTTGTCTTTAAGCTCTTTCGAGTCTTTTACGTAATCACTTAAGCTCCAGCGAATTAAAAACCAATCAGCCAATTCAGAGCTTCGTTTTTTTATTGCCTCGATATTCCAGTGTTCGTAATCCTTTGCTATCTTTATCTCAGAGTAAGACCCGTTTTGATAGCCTACAAATTCACCGTCCTTCCCTTCCCTCTTTTTAGGATAAGGAAGGTTACTTAATTTTGAATTTTTTGCTTGAGATAGTGGAACCAAATTGCCGATTGAATGAGTTACTGCTTTTACATTCTCTAAAGACAAATCTTTAATTACAGCCTGCCAATACTCATTAGTCGGAGTTTGAGGTAAAACATGCTCTATTGTACGCATATTTCCTTTTTTGCTTTTAACGTACTCGTCCCACTCTATTTTTAGATCGCCCGTTTTACTCATTGCTTTTAAATGAAGTTCATATTCATATAAGAAATACTTTAGATAACTCCAGCTAAAAAATCCGAAATGCTTTTGTCTACTGAAGTAGTCCCCCATCTTTACTCTAAAATTTTCTAAATTTAAATGTTTTTTGCAAGCCTCTTTGGTGTTTTTAATAAGCTCTTTTATTGAAATTTCGCCATCCTTGTATTTTTTGGCATATCCATAAAATTCACTATCGCCCGTATTAACCGGTCTTTGAGATACACATAACACCAAAAATAAAAAACGTTCCATTTGATTAAGCAGTTCAACCATATACGGAGTATCTTCTTTTTTAAAAGAGCTTAAGATGATGATTAGTAACGGATCAAATGTTGGAAAGTCAAGCCTAACAAGCCTATCAAGCCACATTATAATATCCTTATTATCATAACTACAATCCTTTATCTCAAAAGGATTTAGCATGTAATACCAATGACTTACACACTCTTTAAGACTCATTACATACTCATAAATTTCCTCTGTACTCAGCGTTCCGTCTTTTAAATTTTTGATATGAAATTTATCAAGTAAAAATTTGATGTAATCATTCCCCGTTCTCTTTGTAAACTTGTAATATAAAATCCAATGGTTTTTTAGGTATTCATCATCATTAAGAGGATTTTTTGGATTTTTACCAAGTATGGCATATATGTGCTTCCAGCAATCATTTATTGTCTGGCGTAACTCGGCACCCTTTTTCTCGGGCTCAATTTTAGAGCTAAGATAAATAAGTCTGTTTTTTAGCAGCTCAAAGTTAGAAAGTTTTAGTCCTCTATTGTTCATAGCCTCAAAAGAAGCATATACGTTTAGATCTTTAGGCACGATATATACATTAAATTTAAATTGAGTAGTAAGTTTTTTAAATAACTGCTCTATTTCATTCGGCGCCATTTGCTCAATCTTTTTAACAAAGAAGTTGCGAGCTGTTTTTAAGTTTTCTGTGTATAATGTTTTTTCATTTTTATTTTTAGAAGACTTATCTCCAAAAATCGCTGTTTTTAGATATTCATAGCTAGGATCGTCCGACATATATCCAAACAAATATGTTTGAGATATATACCCAGCGTCTTTTGATATATATTTGCCAATCAACTCCTCATTTTTATATCCTAAGCAAGTATAAACCCCTCTTTCTTTTAGCTTAGCAAGAATTGTATGGATAAAAATAATGCTTGTTGTAAGCCTTTGCTGACCGTCTACAATACAATAGAGGTTTGAAGCCTCCAGCGTTCCATAATCCTTCTTCCAAGCGTCTGCATTAAGCAATCTATCTTCATTCGATAGACTTTCCAGCATAATAACACCGGTATAGTGAGATTCGCCCTCCTCTAAGCTTTCAAGATCTTTCCAAAAATCATGCAGCTGCTGTTTAGTCCACGCATAGCCTCTTTGGTAGTCCGGAATACGAAATAGCCTAATTCCATCAAACATCATATCAAGAGATTGAAGTCCTTTTTCTAATTCATCAATCATTATTTAATCCTGTATCAATATTTAAAAACCAACTAAACAATTATAAAACAATAATATTACAATATTGTTTTATATATTAAAAATATATTTTTAAATATTTGTTTATATATTTTTAATACATTTTTTAATTTTAAGATGCAGTGGCAAGATAGGTCTTAATGGCAAAATCAGTCCCCTCTTCCTCTGTATCTTCGGTTAGAAATTCACAAGCTAATTTTGCCTCTTTTTCATCCGCAAAAAATAGACAACAATCCTTTCTGTCAACAGCCGACTCAAGATTCATAGACAAATTTAAATCAAATACAACATATATCTTTTTAATATCAGCTTGTGTTAAATTCTTTCGAGTGCAAATCTCTATTTTTTGAATTTGAATCTTATCAAAAAACGAACTATCATCTTTAAGGATTTTGTTTATAAAATCCATTAAATTTTTCATATTTAAAAAGGCACGAGGAGACATTAGCTCGCTTTGAATCAAAAATAACTCTACTTTCTTATATCCATCAACTCTCACAAACACTCCTCAATTTAATTTTTAATCTCTTTTTACCAAAAAACCACCCTCGGGATTAGCGGTCGTAGGATTAATTATATTAACGCTTACTCTGTACGATAGGGTTAATTCGTCACAAGCCTTAAGCGCTCTTTCCAAATCCGCTGCTAGGATGTGGAATTTTTCTCTCTCTTCGTATGTTTTTAACTTATCAAACGGCTGATCGTTAATAACTAAAGAGTGATACTCTTTTTTAGCCGTCGGCAGAATGGAAAACATATAAAGCATTTTCAGACGCTCGCTATAAGCCATACCATATATCCCTACTTTACCTCTGCCGACGTATCCCACATTTTGAATACTTACCGATGTTTGAATTTCATTCTCGCATGCCATAAGTTTTGTCATGGTATATCCTTTTTGAGATATTACCTATGTTATAGCCTAAAATTACTAGCTATACCCTCTTATTCAAATCCGCAGGCTTTTAAATCAATATCATCGTCATCATCGCTTGCCTCTTCATCTTTTTCCCTATTCGTATTTGGCTCCATAAGAGCCATATAAAGCTCTTTTGCCACTCCCTCTTTATATTTCATCTTAGCAAGCTTCCCGATTTTTGTAAAACCGCCCTCTTCCGATTGTATGAAAACTCTAATATCATCTTCGCAATCTTCTATAAGCTCTAAGAAATCATCATCCACAACGCAATCATTCTTGCATTTGATTTTATAACCAAACAAGGCACCCAATGGCTTAAGCAACTCTTTTGGCTCGATCTCTTTATCTCCGATTAAAATAATCGTATCAACATCCTCTATAAAGACAGTTTGTATTCCATTTACAATTCCTGCGCCCTCTTTTGTAACTAACTTACAAATTTTAAGTTTTTCCATATTTAACTCCTTTATAAAAATTTATATAATGTAATTATACTATATTTAAGCTTAAAAATAGCATTTTTTAAATTAATTTTTCAATATTTTTTGATATACTATAAAATATTTTTTGATATATTTAAAATATTTGTTTAAAATATTAAATAATTATTTTAAATATATTTTACAATATTGTTTAACTAATATTTCGACGGCTCATATATCATAAATTTTACGCTAGGAACCCCGCCAAGAATATCGTTAATAAGCGGCTTAACATCTTTTCTGTAATTTAACCCGCCTAATCCGCAACCCAAAGGTGGAATTGCAACAGACTCTATATGGTGGGTTGTAGTATATCGGACTAGAGCCTGAAGACCATCTTTTATGTATTGTAACTTTGATGGATTTCTCCAATGATCTTTTGTAGCTAAATTAATAATAACTTTTTCTTTTTCCGTAAAGGCAACCAAGCCTCCCGGATTAAGCTGTTTTGCTTTACAAGCTTCTGCGTAGACAGTAAAATTTATAGGAAATTGTTGTTTGAATTGTAGGGCTAAACCTGCACCCATAACACCCATGCAATTAACGGGATTGATTAGTGCTTGAGCCTGAGAGTAAAATATATTGCCGCGAGTAAAAACAACCATTAGCACCTCCATACACTAAGATATATAATTATATATTATTTTTACTTAATTATAAATTAAATCAAAAAATATATATAATAAGATTTAAATTGTGATAAAATTAGTAAATAAATATTTACTTTTCTACGAATAAGGATTTAAATGTCGTCAATAGCAGATAAAATAACATCACTTCCCCCTTTGGATACTAGCGCAGCAGAAATACAAGCAATATGTGACAATCCAAAGTCATCAATGAGCGAAATGAGCAGAGTAATTGAAAAAGACCCTCTTCTGACAGCCAATCTGTTAAAAGTAGCCAACTCTCCCTTGTATGGCTTTAGCAAAGAAATAAGCAGTGTCTCAAGAGCCGTAAGTTTATTTGGAATGGCAACTATAAGAAGCTTTGTTCTAATGATTGCGGTAAAAAACAGCTTTGAACTTGATCTTTCACCTTACCGAATGAAAGATATTGATTTTTTAAGAATTTCAACTATGCAACACTCCCTTACATTCAATTGGTATGTCAGAATATCTCCCGGAGATTTAAATGTTTTAGCTCCGGCTTCTTTTTTAATGGAGGTTGGTAAAATTTTAATAGCTCATGAGCTAATTTCTCAACAAAAAGAGGAACTTTTTATATCCGAGCTGTCGCAGTGCGCCGATATCAATGATCTTGCCGCTATAGAACGCGCTTTTATCGGAATGAGCAGCGAAGAGGTTGGGGCGCAAATTTTTGCAAAATGGAACCTTGAAGATACGGTGGTAGACTCTATTTTGTATAGTTTAGACGTAGAAAAGGCTTCAAGATCGATACAAAAATATGCCTCTGTATTAAATGTCGCAAAATACGCAGTAAATGTACTGGGGCAACTTAAAAATCAAGATATCGCAGTAGCCAATACTCAAGCACAAAAACACGGCTTAAATACAAGCAAGCTCTCACTTGCAATACAAAAAATTGTCGAAAACATTTAATCAAATGAGGGCAGGGTATATTAGACCTTACTCTCAATTTTTAACACTAGGTCTCCTAAATTTTCATAGCACCAGCAGGAGCTAAACAATAAGCGCCAACAAAAGCGCAAGAGCTGTGATAAACAACATTAAAAAAAGCAATCCAAAGCAACTACGGCGGTTCTATCACGTGGGTTAATTATGACGGACTCTAAGCGGTGAATTTGAAACGAAAGACGGCAAAACGCTTGCTTTTAGAATAGAGGAAATTTAAAATCATCTCCACTATTTTTTATACAAATAATACATTAAACAATATTGAAAAATTAATTAATAAATACTCTTTAATATATTAAAAACAAACCTACAATATATTAAAAAATACTAGAAAATACATTAGAAATATTTTAAAAATAGTTATAAATATTTTTTTCGGGCATAAAAAAAGGCGAGGGCAAAGCCGCTCGCCAATGTGAGTTTTATATGTTGTGCAAAACTATTTTTAAGGTTGTGCGTTATACTCGAATGCAGATTTACCTGCTTCAAAGAATGTTTGAACGATACCAACAATACCACCCGCGATGAGCGATATGATAATACCTATAAATAGTACAGAACCCTTGTGTGTCATTAAGTAAATAACAAATGTTCCGATAAAACCAAACAACGCAAGTAACTTACCTAGGTTTCCTTGCATCCAAGTGATAATTGTTCCAAGCAATTGTCCAAACGAGTCGCTTTTGTCGCCAAATCCAGGAGCTCCGGCACCACCACCGCCAGGGGCAGCAGCAAATGCATTACTTGTTGCAGCAGCAGCAGCTACAGCACCGGCAAGAAGCATTCTTGCGTATCTTTTTTTAGCATTTAGTCTATCTAAAAAGCCGTTCTTTTTCATTTTATTTCTCCTTGTTTTTTTTGATGTCGATATTTTTGTTCTCTTCAGTGCTTAACACACTTACAAGTTTAAACGCATCAGTATCTTTAGCAAATCTGGTACGCTCTTTGCAGTGTTGATTTAAACTATATTTATCAGCTATTACATACTGCGTGTGCTTACCATAATCATAAACCACTTTATTATTGTGGTCTACACCTAAGCCTAATCCACTGACCGTAATTACTCCACTAATCAGCGATGTTAAACATAAATCAAACATTGTTGTGCACTCCAATATTAGAAATATCTACTTAACTATAAATACTTTGAAGCGCTATACATAGTTTATTAAGTATTTAATATATATTATCAATGTATAAATTATTCGAGTAGATCGGGCGATATTAAGCATATTTTTTTATTTTTAAAATAGTATTTTTTATGCTTTAGAATTATTTTTAGTACACTTTTTTGTACTATTTTTTGAAATTTGTATATAAAAGTTATGGATTATCTATCAAATTTTGATGAAGTGTTATTCCTTACTCCTATCTCTAATCCGCGAAAAACTTTTATAGGAGACTCTTTTTCTATTGATTTGTGTCTGTCTATTTTAACGGGACTATTACATTCGACAATATATTTAACTAGCTCTTCTACATACTTAGCTTTTTTTGTCGGTTTATTAAAAATTCCGCATTTAATAAACATAGATAGCATTATAAACAGTGAATGCCTCTCTTTTTGCTTGTCGTTTATTTTGTTTGTAACAGAGCCGTAGAAAATAGCGAAAGCTACAAAATTTATTTGCTCGGGAGAGAGTTTGCTCTCTATTTGCTCTATATAAAATTTGCTCATCTCTTCACTACTACATTTAAAAACAGCATCCCACACAAACATTAATTCTCCGTCGGTAAACTCCCTTACCTTCTTTTTTGTGCAGCTAAGATCATTATTAAAATTTAACATAAACGAATCCGAAGCCATTTGACTAAGATTTGAATACATTTCTGATATAACAGAAGCCATCTCATAAAGAGGGGTGTTTTGGTAGCACCATTTTAAATATAACATCGTTTCTTGATCCTCTACACACAATTTATCAACCCATTCTATGGTAGTTGAAAGATTAGCCCCCCAAATACCTGGATTATCTATTAATGAAGGTTGATCAAGCAAATTGTACATAGAGTGTTTATCAAGAGTTATTCCGCCGTCTTGAGATTTCAAAAATCCGTCCTTGTGTAATGTTTTTAGAATTATATCATAATAGAAGATGAGTGTTCCAAAAAATATTTTAAAACACATATAAAACAATATTTTTACATTATTAAAACAATATTGTAAAATATATAATAAATAAATAAAAAGATATTATTAGCATATTTTAAAATATATTAGAAAATATTAAAAAAAAGCTTTTACAATATTGTATGCTATAATTACGTTACCTAAAATATACCAAGAGAAAGGTGGTACGAAAATGGTAATATCAATCGTAAACGAAAAAGGTGGTAGCGGCAAAACAACAATTGCCGTTAATTTAGCAGCTTTTTTGGCTGAAGCCGGGGATAAGGTCTTGCTGATAGATGCCGACCCTCAAAAATCTACAGAAGTTTTTAGCAACATTAGAAGCGAATCTAAGCTACCTCCATTGTTTTCAAGCTTATCTAAAACCGGAGTAGGGCTGGGCGATGAGATAGAGCACATCAAGCCTAGTTTTGATACCGTTATTGTAGATACGGGCGGTAGAGACAATAAAGAGATGCGAAAAGCAATGCTGGGTTCAAACATAGTTATAATTCCAACAGTGTCTTCTCAATATGATGTAACGGTCCTAGAGCACATGATTGAAATATGTAACGAGGTAAAAGCTTTTAACAAAAATCTGGTTGTTTTAATTTTGGTTAGCAGAGCATCACCAAATCCATTTTTAATTAAAGATCTTGACGGATTAAGACAACACATCGAGCAGCTTAGAGAAAATGAGAATTTTAAAAACATATATATGATGGATTCTGTTATATATGAAAGGCAAGCTTACCGAAAGGCGGTTTTAGAGGGAAAGAGCTTAAAAGAGTTTGTTAAGACAAATGACAAGGCTTATATTGACTTTAACAATTTTTTTAACGAATTAATTAAAATAGCCGAAGAAAAAGTGGTTTGAAAGGAGATATGATATGAGCGTTTTTAAAAAGGGAGTTGTAACAAAAACAGACACTCAAAAAATCGATGAGTTTATTCAAGGGGGAAGAGGGGACACGGTAGAAGAGGTAGAGTCTACAAAAACCGTTACCAAGGAGAAGAAGAAAGTCGGAAGAAAAAAAACAACCGGTGAAAAAAGAGATAGAACTTTTTTAATGTACTTTACCGACAGCGAATTTGAAAAAATAGAGCTTGCAGCAAAAAAAGTTGGACTAAACCCAAATCAATATATCCGCCATACTATACTAAGTCATCTAGAATAATCATACAAAACACATCCTTGTCAATTTCCGGCAAGGATGCTGGGCTATTACAATAAGAAGAAGTTTTATTAATTTTAGGGTTATTTATAAAAAAAAGAGAGCCCTAAAAAAGGGCTGGCGTCGCTATGCGACAAAAAGGGATTAGCATGTGATACTTAAAGTACCTTCACGCTTGTCCCACACGGCAACTTCGTTTTGTTCGTTGTGACTTTCGCTTTCGCGAATCACAACTTTATTAACTCCGTCACCCAAAACCCCCTCATAATAGAGGGTAGCTGTCAGATATTGTCGAGCCACCTCGGATTTGAAGAACCAAAGCACCTTTTCAATATCCCATCCACAAGGGATAGAATATGTTTCAAAAGGTGGTTCCTCTTCAATCCTATGAGGGACCTCTTCCTCCTGATCCTGATAGTCATCAGAAGGGAAGAAATCAGGGATATACTCCCCAATCTCTTCTTGGTTGACA
>NZ_JBJJXH010000017.1:0-11806 GCF_045504005.1 Campylobacter canis
CAAAAACAAAAAAATAAAACTATTTTTTGCTATAACAAATAAAAAATCTAACAGAAAGGATCTCTTATGACAGACAAGGATAAAAAGAAATTTTTAGACAATATCGAAGAAAAACGCACAAAATGTATAGTTTACACTCGGGTCATGGGCTACCACAGACCTGTAGAAGGCTTTAACCTCGGCAAAAAAGGCGAACATAAAGAACGGGTCAAGTTTGTCGAACGACCGCAATAGGAGAGAGATCTCTCCTATTTTATATTCCAAAAGCTCCAAAGCGAGCTTTAAATTCTTTCTCGTTAACAATATCTCTCCCGGTGGCGTCTCTAAATTTCCACCCTCTAGGAGCTAAAATTTTAGTTGGAATGCCAAGTTTTAGTCCTGCTTTAGCTCCCGCTTCATCTGCACCGGTTTGCCCACCACTTCTCATTGATTCAATTGGAAATTCATCCACAACCCTTTTAAAAATCCTGTAAATATAACTATCAAGCTGATCTTGAGTGCAATATAAAGATAAGGTCTTCATTCCATTTCCCGCAATATTAACGCTGCTAGCGTGAGTGATTCTCAAGAAGTTGATTATTGCAGAAGAGATAGAATCTACATAATACTGATCTTTGACGTTAATCTCTAAAATAGACTTATCTGCTTCAAGGGCAAGCTTTTTTGTTAATTTTGTACCGGCAGAATCAAAATCAACAGCAAAAATAATTGTTACATCAGCCGCTAAAACATTAGCCTTTGTTCTTGCCGAGTATGATCCGCTTTTATCCTCTTTAAAAACAATCATCTAATACCTTTGTTTGAAGGCTTATTGTTTTCTACTGTTGTGAAGTAGGGGGCATATTCACACTCATTACGATACGAAGCTCTTTTTTGCAGATCAACCTCACTATATACAAAATCAAAATACATCCTGTACTTTACGATAAAAGCAAGCACCTCTGCATGATTAAACGGGGAATCAACATGAAATAAAAGCTTTTTGTCATCAAGACGTCCGTTTTTGATCTGACTAATAATCCAGTTCCTTCTACCGGGTTGGACATGAAGCCATTTTGTTCCTGTAAGCCACTCAAAATAAGCCATAGCGGTTTTCTTTGGACTGTCCAACATCACACAATCTTTTGGAATTATATTTGCCCTAGCTCTTCTTTGGGTAAAAAACGGCGAATCAAAATTTCTAGTACGATTTAAGAAATATCCTCCTCCGGATATATTTGATTTTATTAAAAAATCATCTATTCGAGAGACAAATACCCCATCTCCTCTGCCGGCTGCCATCTTGGCTCCATGCGAGTTACTTTTGTACATTACTTTGCATTCTGTATAAGCAACCAGATATTCAGGAGCAAAATTTGGACTATATCCATCGGTTGGAACTGCTGTTAAATTTTTAGATGTTAAAGGATTTAACTCCTTGGGAATTAAAGAAAGCCCCTGACTTTTAATCTCCTGCTTTACTCTTTTTATCCTGCTGATTTTTCTATCCGTACTAATCTCTTCTTTACTGCGTTGCATTTTTAAATCTTTTTTTGCAACAATTTTAAGAGATTTTTTGAGATTATGTTTTTTGATTAATGATAAAGCCTCGCCAAGCTCATCAGAAACACTACTCATGAAAGCTCCTTTTCCACAATATTTTATAAAAACATTATATAAAATTATCTCTTATAATACTATAAAAAACACCATAAAATAGTAGCTATAAAATAGCAACTTACATAAAAAATAAAAAATATAGTCAAAAAACAATATAAAATATTTATGTTTAATTTTACTTTAAGCTTCAATATGGAATAATTGCATTGTTGCAAAAGTCTGGACAGCTTTTGTAAATATCCTAGAGATAAACTGAGGTTGTTGCAAAAAGGAGATTAATTGCCTTGGCTAGTTTCTGGGAAGCCACTCCTTTCAAAAAATTGAATTTTGCTTTTAATGGTTGAGCATCTTGCAGTGCTCAGCCATTTTTTTAATTATTTGTTGCGCTATTGTTTGTAAAATAATCATAGGAAGCTTCTTTATCTTTTTTCTTTCTATACTCTGCAATATTTGAGTCAAGCTTGGTCTCATTTACAATATCACTATCAGCAAACTCTCTTTTTTTACAACTTAAACTTTTTATATAGGAATTTAAATAATTTAAAACAAATTCAAAAACACCCTTCATTTACTTCCTTGATAATTAAAGACAAAAAGTCTTAGGCTTGTACTATAAATAACAAATTATTTTAGCTGCCATTCTATCGAAAATTATATTGTTTTGATATAACAATATTTTTTAAATATATTTTTAAATATTAAAATATTTATTTTTCAATATTGTTTTATTATTAATCATATAGAGCTCCTTGGTTGCAAACTATGCAATATTTTTTGCTATAACCACACTAATTGATTGTTTTTAACAGTCAAAAATTTTTTTAAAGGAGCCAAAATGACTTATTTCATTGTATATTTTGCGCTAATTATATGCGCAGCCGTTGTATACGGTGCAACCGTATACTGTTTTGCCGAAAGGCTTGATCTCTATGTCGACACCGTAACGCACGATGTAGAGAATTTTGTTGTGTATGGCGGGATATTATACATCGCTATAATATCTTACTTTGCTAACCAGCTTAGCATATATATCACAACATAATTCCTTTCGATTAAAACATTGGGGTAAAGAATTCTTTACCCTTTTAATCCTTTTAGGATTGGATGAACCCAAAAATTTATCTGATAATAACGCAATTTCAAGGCTCATTTCTAAAATAAGCTATAATGATCTCAAGAAGGATTTTTATGAAACGAGTAGAATTACACACCGATGGATCTTGCCTTGGTAATCCCGGCATAGGAGGATGGGCTTATATATTAGTTTACAACAGCTTTGCAACAGAAGGCTACGGCTCTCAAGCAGAAACAACAAACAATCAAATGGAAATCAAAGCCGTACTGGAAGGTTTAAAAAAGCTAATCGAACCATGCGATATAGTCTTATATACCGACAGCGAATACGTCGCAAACTCAATTAATACTTGGATGGCTGGGTGGTTAAAAAGACAGTGGAAAAATACGAAGAATGTAGAAATGTGGAAAGAATATGTGCAGCTTATGAAGCGCGGAGGACACAAGTTAGAAGCTAAATGGGTCAAAGGTCACAATGGACACCCACAAAACGAAAGATGCGATCAGCTAGCAAGAAAAGCTGCTGAAACACTCAAAGACGACTTAAAGAGACAATTTCAGTACAGAAAATATGTGAGGTGAACTATCTCACCTCACTATCTCATCAATATACAAACGAGATGTTTTTACGGCAAACCACTATGACAATCCGCAGCAGTTTCGACATCTTTAACATCTGCTGCCTTAAGCACAAACCCCACTTTGTCGCTAACTTGCAAGATTTTAACACTTTCTTCCACGCTCTTGCGTAGGTCAAGCAGTGATGCCGCTTTAAATCTCTCCTTTGTAAAAACCACATCTGTCGCCATTTGAAATACTCCTTACAAAGAATTAGACATTTAAAATAGATGTCTTGTTTAAGTTATAGTAAAAAAATATGTATATGTAAATAACATAAAATATTGCATATAAATTTATTTATTTTTATACGCAAACCCGATATACAGCCAACTTTAAATAACTTAGCAATAAAATGCGCTATAATTAGTTTTAATATTTTTGAGGCAAAAAGGAAGAATAGACTATATGCAAAAAATACGACTTGAAAAACAAGATTATCTTACAATCTTTATTTTTTTAGCAGGTTTTTTATTTACGGCAGTTGATAGCAAATTACTAAATTTTATGCAATTGCTAGTTCAGATTATGTCACCTTCATTTAGAATTAGCTCATATATTTTTGCTCTTTTATTTCTTCTTACCATTACTATCCTTTACATCAAACGAACTCAGTTTTTTAGAATTACCAAGGAGATGCTTTATAATATAAAGCCTGAAAACAACCCTAAATACAAAGAAACCAGATTTGCTCTGGCTCTTAAAGTTTTTGAAATATTCTCCCTTGCAGCGCTTGTTGGATTTTTGGTCTTAAGTCTAAACGCCTATACTATAGTAGGCTTTAATTTGTTGGCTCAGCCATAAAATAGGGGGATGTATGCTTAAGTATGCCAGAGGAGCTATAGAGAAAATTATGCCGGCTCCTATCCCGGAAGTAAAAGAGTATAGTGTTGATGATTTTAAGATAGATATTAAAAAGGGGCTTTATTTGGGTGCTGCTATACCTCTTGTAGGTTCCGAAACCGAAAGACGCACTATCAAGCCTCTTTATATAGATTGGGGGCATACAGCCGGTCATGTTGCGGTTTACGGCACGACTCGCGTTGGAAAAACAAGACTTATGGCTTCCATGATCAAACAATGTATTGAACGCGGTATGGATGTTTTAGTTGTCGAACCAAAGGGCGCTGTAGGTAATAAAGTGGATGAAAACGACAATGACATAGGCGTAGGACAAGAAACTCTCGGCTGGATTACTCAGTTTGCAGAAGAGTCCGGAAGACTTAATGATCTTAAGTATGTGTCACCTATGTTTCCTAAAATTTCTGAGTGTTTTAATCCTTTGTTTGGTATGTCAAACGAAGAAATTTCCTCATTAATTTCAACAATTATTCCTGCGAAAGAAGAGTTCTTTACCGCAATGGGATACCAGATTACAATGTGCGTTTTGCTTGGATTTGAGGTCTTAGAAAAAGCTCATGGAAAAAAATACATAAACAAAAAAATAGAAAATGAATACAAAAGACACTATGGTTCGGAAAAAACTGAGCTTGAAAGAGAAGAGCCTAGAAGACCCGATATAGTAGATATGGTTATAGACGGGGAAAACAATATCTATGCCAACACTATTCCTCCATCTAGGGTTTTAGTAACTTTAGCCGACATTGCAGAGTGGTCTACTCAAAGCGGTATCAAAGGGCTCTTAGAGCAGGTTAGAAGACAACGTAAGATAGATATGCAGGATTTAGAAGCCGAAGAGATGAGAGATCTTGAAATTTTAAAAGAAGAAGCCATTAGGGCTCTATCTGAAATAGCCCAAAAAGATATGGGTTTCTTCTCTAAAGTATCATCATCATTTAACTTGATCATGTCTCAACTATCTACCGGCAACCTGGGAAGAATACTATGTTCAACAAAAATCAATCCTTTTAGAGACGGCTTCATGGATCGCAAGCGCGGACAGATAGTAATGATCCAACCTTTCCCGCTAATCTTTAAAACCGCTTCAGATGCCTTTGTACGTATATTTTTTGCTATGATAACCTCTTTTTACGGAAATATAGGAGCAACGGGACGCGGCGCACCAAGAGAATTAGCATTTTTTGTTGATGAGGGAGGAGCCGTTTTATTTCCGGGAGTAGAGCATGCTTTTAATAAAATAGGCGGTTTGGGCGGAAGGATGTTTATATTCACTCAATCTTTTGCAGACTATCAATCAGAACTGGGTGAAGAGATTGCAAAAATCGTTAACGACAACACCAACACTAAAATTTTTATGCGGATGAATGACAACACATCAAGACAAATAGTAGCAGATACTTTTGGCAAGATAAAAGCCGAGAATAATAAATATATGGGCTCTAAACTAGATATGAGAATTACTGCTACGATGGATGATAGAGAGATATTATTGCCGGCTCACATGGGTGATATGCAAAAACAAGAATTTTTGCTTCAATATGGGGAAGGACGCTTTTATTGTTGTGCACCGTTTCAGCCTGATCCGGATATTATGTTTATAGCACCTACAATAGAAAGCGAACAAATTTTTGGTAGCATGGCACCAAGATTTAGACCTGAACTCGATTTTAGCGACAGCGAGGAACAATACGTATGACAACAACCATCTTAACAATCCTTTTAACCCTTTTTATAGTGTTAATATGGATTACATGGACAAAAACAAAGCAGTTTGTCAAAAATAGTAAATATCAATACTCTTTTTTTGATAAATTGGCAATTTTTACAGAGATACTTACAAATAAAAAATACTGGTTTAACTCTATTGAAGCAGCCGGAATTAATCCCATAAGCAAAGATCCCATAATCAAACAAGAGATGATTCACACAAGCGGATTAACAAATCTTGACAGACCTAATGCGGAGGTTGCAGATGAGCTTGCAAAGACTATTAACAACCATTTTCAACTAAATATCAAAGAGGGGAGCATGATGACTCCCGAAGAGCTAAAACAAAGAGACTATCTTTTAAACGAGTACAATAAAACTCAATTTTTATTCAAAGAAAACGGAAGAATAAAAGTAATGCTGCCTATGGAAGCCCTTGTCTTTTTACAAAAAGCAGCAAACCCTTTGGTAAACGATAGGGGCGAAATTGTGCTTTCCAGCAAAGAAGACAGAGTCTTGGAAGTGACCGATGATGAGGCTAAGGCAATTATAGTAAGAGAAAATCTAATGGATCTAGTAAATGTTTTAGGAGAACAAGACGCCATAGAGCTCGTTAAAATTTACAAAGTTTATCCTCACCTAAACATTAAAGCTATGGCAAAGCAAATTTATGAAAACAAGGTTGATAAAAACAAACTAAATCAAATTCAAGACTCTACTCACCAAGGTCCTTATATACAAAACCCCGATACCGGTGAAGATGCGTATATGGACGATTTATATGATAATAGCAATAGTTTTGAGTCGGTTGTAGGAGAGATGGACGGCTCGCAATTTATAGATCCGAGCAGGGCAACCTCTCAATATGAGGATGATGACGATGATATGCTCTCTCGTCACATGGACGATCTAATGCAAGCCCTTGATAAGACATCGGCACACGGAGATGGGAAAGAGATACTTTCAGGGGCTGATACTAAAAGTAAAAAGGGCACTAAAATTGCCAATATATTAGATGAAATCAAATCTGATACGCAAGCCGCTCAAAAACAATCTCAAGAAACCAAATCGGCGCAAGAAGAAAACAAGAACAAAGCTGATAAGCCACAAAAAACAGAGCAGCAATTTAACAATAAAAAACAAAAAGAGCAAACCCAAAAACAACAACAAAAACAAATAGCCGGAACAGAACAAAAAAAGGAGAGTATACCAACCCCTGCAATCGAGAATAAAAAGCCGGCTAAGCAAAAAGAACAAAAACAACAAGAGGCAGCAAACCAAGAGCCTGAAGAGCAAAAGCTTATTATCGAACAAATAAGCGCTCCTAAAGGCTTATTTGAAAAAGATGACTATCAGTCAGCTACAAAACAGCAAAAAGATGAGTCGCTCAAAGAGAATGCAGATGAAATAAATGCCATGATAGCTGCTGAACAGGAGATTCTTAAAGAGCTAGCGGAGCAAAGCAGTGAAGGCGATAGTTGGGATTTGGAAGAAGAGGATTTTACTCCGCCCTTATATGAAGAAAAAGAAGTTATACTCCCGGCTCCTACAAGCAAAACCTTAGCTATTACTGAGCCAAAAGAAGACATTTTAAACGAAGACGAAGAGGACGAAGAGCCGCCTCTAACAAAACATATTCCTAATAATACCAATCAGGGTATTATAGACAAAATACATGCAATCCCGTTTCAATCTCTACAAAACCCTCCTGTTATATCTTTAGAAGAGGGCAATTATGATATATATGACGGCTTTGCCAATGCAGAAAACACTAAGCCGTATCATGCTTTATATCGCAATCTTATAAAGACAAAACCCATTATAAAGACAAATGACGGAGCTTGTTTTGTAGTTTCTTTACATCAGGTTGTAGCGGCTATTTCAAAAATTTATGGCTCTGATTTTGAGAAAGTACTAAAAGAATTTTTGCAGCACATTAATCCTCATAAGCAAAACACCTATCGTGTAGCTCAAGAGGTTGGAGATGTTTTAGAAAAGATGATCGCATATAAACAAACTAATGCGGATATGTTTTTTGCACATAAAAAAGGCTCCCAAAAAGCTGTTAAATTTTTAGGTTGGAAGCTAGATTATAATAAATTTAAGTATATTTTTGACAACGAAGAAGTTTCTAAACATATTAACTTTGAAGAATGGAGAAAACACCCGATAGACGAAGGTTATCAGCTGTTTTCAGGCTTGGAAGGAGTGCCGTCACATAAGGCATCAATGCTTTACACAAACATTGACGATTCTGTGTTTGTATAATAATTTTTTTAAGGAGATTAAAATGGAAAAACTAGGAGCGTTTGAAAACGCTATTTTTAAACACTTTGTTATGGATGTTACGCCAATAGAAAGCACTCCTACTACTGATCACATCTTGGAGCAACCGGGACTAGAGGGTATCAATTTTAAGATTAAGCCGTATATGGCAGATGAGATATATAAAACATCAGACAACGAAGTTGTTACAAATATACCAAACAACCTACAGACACAAGGTATTAATTTAAATATGACGGCGGTAATAGAGCTATGTTCCGTAATACTAGGCTCTATATCCACCTACATATATAATATGAGAACGCAAGTAGCAAATAAAGATCTTTGCGATAATGGAATAATTATTAAGCCAAACGCGAAAAAAACCTCTACTTTTTTAAAAGTTAGGGCTAATAGGCATTTTTATCGCGAAGGCAAGTACGGCAGATACAAACTTTATATGTCTATTTACCAAAACAACAAAGAGATTGTGCAGCTTAAATTTACAAAAAAAGATATTCAACTTTTAATTTATATTATTAAAACAATTATGTCTTCATATTCTAAAATAAAGGCTGTGCATGTAAGCTCCAATATATTAAATTCAAGTGGAAAGGTTGTAAGCACCGAAAGCTCTTATTGTATGAAATTTAAAAACTCCGTCGCAATTAATAGTATCTGGCTTCACTCACAAGAGCTTGTGTCATTAATGTATGTAGCGGAACAGCTCGTTCACACTCAAAACATTGAACAAAATGTTAAGCCTTTGTTTTTAAAATCAAGACAGATTGCAATTCAGTTGCACGATCCTGAAGTTGTGGTATTTCAACCTCAGTCAAATTCGTTTACAAGCGATGATATTGAAAAAGAGATGTTTGATACAAACCTAAACAATAGCAAAAGCAGGGCTCTTGCTTTGGTATTAAGAAAAATGGACGGAAATCACAATGAGGTGGTTACGGATGAAAATCATAGGTATTTAAAAATTCCTATTTCTGCGAAATTTTTAACACTACTATATCTTTATATATCCCTAGATATGCTTCACTATAATGACGCAGAAATTTCAAATACCCCGATTGATACATCCTTCATGAAATCAGGGCGTGTAGCAAGCGCAGTTAGTAAATCGAAGTACAGAATAAACATGCAAGAGAGTGTTTTAACGCTAGGAATATCTAAAAAAGAAGGCTCTACTGAAGACAGGATGTATCTTAGCGGTTTTACAAAGCCGGGCATCTACAGCCACAACGGATTAGACAATCAATACCAAGACTCTCAGGGTAACACGCACAATGTTTTAACAGAATTTTCAATAAATTTGGGTAGATTTTGGGGAACTTTTATCAAAGCCCTATCCGTTGCATGCACAAAAAGCTACGTAAAAGAGGGGAGATCAGCCAATGTGGTAATGTTTAATATCCCTATTAGAGAGGAAGATACTTTAAGATATAACTATTACTTTAAAATAGTCTCTTCCGAAAGCAATGATGCAGCACTTGTACTGGAAATTAAAAAAACTATCGGAGTAAAACTTGCAGATGGAAACTTTGAGCAAAGAGAAATCGCAGTTTATAGGCAACCTTTATTTCATAGATATGCATTTCAGCTACTAATCTCTACACTGGCATTGGGCAAATTTGTTAAAGATTACATATATTTAAAAGATATTATGCTAAAAAACATCGTCCAATACAGATATTCGGGCTTTATAAACACAGGTTTTGCATCAAATTTAAACACTGTTTTAGAATATGGCATTCATAAGATCAACGATAAGGCTTATTGGGGAATGAAAGAGGCAATTCAAAACCCGGATAAAACATCTTTATTGGATAGACAAGACACTATACTATTAAATCAAAGCTCGCTGTTTAAGCTTTTAAGGGGAGAATTTCAACCTTTTGTAGGGCACAAGATATGCATAGGTCCTGATAATTATCTTACAGACACTTATGGGGAGATTAATATGAAAGCCACTAATATAGACGGCAAATCAAATGATGGCGAGGATGACAAAAAAAGACTATTTTCCGATATAGATTGGGCTATAGTTTTATTTTTTGGTACTCTTGCTTATGATGCTTAATGAGAGATATTTTATATATTTATCAAAAAGGCATAAACTATGATGTATGATAAGCATGGGAATAAATTTTCCGATATAGACGAACAGCGCGTAAATATATTTCGAGCTTCTCTTGGAAAAGACAGCATACCGGAGCCTGTTAAGCAGGCTCTATCGGACTTAGACAACGAAAGTATTTTGGCAATTTTGAATATGTCGGTCCTTCCAAACTCAATATCTTTAAATGCACTTAAATATAACTATATGTTATCTAGATTTGCAAACAGAAAAACAGATTTTACGAGAGCCAAAAATCAAATGGATAACATAGATAAGGTTTGCTCGATTATGACAAAGCAGGATAAGTCAATTTTGAAATTTGGAATAAAAAATGGCTATCGTGGCAATGACTGGAATTTTCACATGACGCGCTTTGTTTATGGAAGCGGACTTCAAGGTAAAACCATATCCAGCTACTACTTTAAAAGAGCTTTTGGTTTTTCTCAAGAACTGCTTGTGAGAGCTGAAAATAACGATATATTTCCTAAGATGTAATAAAAGAGGGCTTATGAACATTAATGATATCCAAAACAAACCTAAAAAAGTTACTCCATTTAAATCCGCCTTGCAGTTGGCGCAAAGTTACGCTGTGGCAAGAATTTTAAAGGCACAAAGAGATCAAATCGAAGAAATAAACAGAAAAAAAAGACAACAAGAAAGATCCCCCATTCAAATCGATGAATTGTGCAAGAAATGTGTAAATCGTTTGCAAGAAAAGCTAAATAATGCGTCTCAGTCCGACAAAAGAATAGAGCTTGAGGTTGAACTTGTAGAACTCAAAAAACACATGGAAATCCTTATTTATAGCTTCAAAACAGCCTCAATTATAGTAAATTATAAAACTGAATACGTGGCAATTATGTTTGCAGCTATAAAATCAATGTTAGATGAATTTGATTTTTTATCAGACTCCTCTGTAACAAGCAACGACGCTCACATTAAAGAGTCTTACGGCGATACGGGCTATTCGGAACTTAGACAGGTTAATTTGCTATATCACACAATACACGTCTTTAAAGCGGGAGTTGATCGAATCGCCCCAAGAGGAGAGGTTATCGAGCAAGGATATAAAGATAGTCTTATGGCGTCTTTGCTTCATGACTTTGGCAAAAGCGAAAAAGTTAAAGTTGCCGTAGGTCAATATTATCATAGAGGCTCGATCCCCGCCGCACACTTTGATGTATCTGAGCTCTATGTCAATCTTATACTAAAACGACAACTTACGGAAATGTTTGTCGATATAGCAAAACGAAATCGTGATGTTTGGCAAGCTAAGCAGGATTTTGAAGACATAATGAAGGATATTGCAACCTTGGTTAAGAATCACCACTGCCCAATAGGAGCCAAACAAGATAGTGATCATGTTGATTTTGTACGTCAAGCCGATTATATTGCAAGACGAGGTGAGCTAGAGTGGATAAGAAAGCACTCCGGAGCAAGCCAAGTGAAATCCTATGATGGAATTATAGATTATTTCAATTAAGATTTTTATGTATTCAAAACATCCCAACGGCATTTAAATTTCATATCAACGGGTTTTTTGTTTAAAAATTT